>JAILHX010000030.1 GCA_024695565.1 Saccharofermentans sp.
CTTAATTGTCATAAAAAAGACCTCCAATACTGTGAAATTGCGATTAGCACTCATTAGGCTCAAGTGCTAACCACAACAAAATATAATTCTTAACCGTCAGCATGTCAATA
This sequence comes from Saccharofermentans sp., assembly GCA_024695565.1. The sequence continues at coordinate 111 of JAILHX010000030.1, forward strand.
CGAAAATCAAAAAAAGTCAAAAACTGCCTAAGAGTCGAAAAACAAAGCTTTTAAAACAATAACTGCCAACAAACTCTTGATCTGTTGGCAGTTTGCTTTTTTATTGTTTTTCTTCGCGTTTCTTATTCCGCATGAGTATCAGCATACTGCAGGCTGACAGTATCATGACCGTTCCCGCGATTGCCGTTACACCGATCATCTCACCTGTAGACGGAACGTCAGTTGTTCCCGCAGCCTTCTTAACGATCGTTACTGTCGTAGTAATCGAATTATCCGAGAAATTGATAAGGATCGTATGCTTTCCTTCACTCAATGTCTTGAGAAGATCACTCTTAAAAGTAATTACTGTACTTCCGCTCGAAGCAGGTGCCTGCTCGTCAGTAAGTTTAGTGCCGTCTATAGCTGAATATTCATAACGGTCAAAGCTGTGATCACCATCTTCATCGCTCTTTACGGTAACCACCAGATCAGGATCTCCTTCAGTCCAGGTCGCATCACCGCCGCTTACAACTGTATATGTGAAAGGACCTGTGGATTTAGCAGGCTCAACAGCAGGCTCTGGGGTTGCAGGCTCTACTGTTACGGGAGCCGGTTCAGCAGGTTCTGCCGGAGTAACCGGATCAGCTGTTGTCGGTTCAACCGGATCAGCTGACGTTGGCTCAACGGGATCAGCCGGTTTTGCTTCAAAGACAGCCTTAACCGTTACATCCGATGTTCCGATCGTGAACTTATTATCTGTTATGGTCACTCCGCCTGATACTACCTGCCATTCCTTGAACTGATAACCTGTATTGGGAGTTGCCGTCAAAGTTACTTCCGTTCCTTCTGCGCCGGAAGAAACATCCGCAGTTGCTGTTCCGTTACCGTCGTTTGTTACCGTTACTGTGTAAGTAGGAACCGCATCGAAAGTATAAGTAAATGTCGTATCTGCGCTTATCGTTGCTGTGGAAGGATCTGTGTCCCATGAACCGCCTTCGTAATTGGGAGAAGCGATCATTCCGGTAGGGATACTTGCAGGCGATGAGTTCTTTATCACCGTCTCTATAACAGCATCTGTAGAACCGTCTGACCATGTTCCGTTAGCAACCTTATAGGTTACTGTGCAGGTAGGCATCGTTATCTCAACAGGCTCGCTTGCGTAGTCTGTTTCCTTACCGTCGTGACCATCGTTGATGTCCTCTGCGAGGATATATACATGGTAATCTGAACTCCATCCGTTACCAGGAAGGGTAAATGTACCGCTTGATGCTGTGCTTGCACCTAATTCACCATAAAGTATGATCTTTGCGCCGGCTGAATCCCATTTACCATCTGTAATAAGAATGGATGCGCGCGTCGCGTTTCCTTCATTTGCTCCCCCGATCTTATATGGTACGGTCACTGTTGTCCCCGATACAGCTACCTGCTGACCGGACGGAACCGCGATTGTTAGATTGCTATCACTTAAAGTGAGCTTATATGCGTTAGTTTCGTTTTCTACCGCAGTGGTAAAGATTATTGATTCTTGATTAATGTTTAAAGCGGGCGCGACACCGTACTTACCACTGACCACATTGTAGCTGCCCAGGCTACCTTCACTGTACAAGAAGCCCGCGACGTAATCGTAACCTGAGTCAGCAGAGCGAAGCCACCAATAGGCGGACGAGCCGCCTTTTTCTCGATTAGCAACTTCGTGCCAATCCCAAGAAGAACCTGTGCTCCAGTCACCATCGCCGTCTTTATCTACCCATCCGCAATCAGATGAGTATCCATATGCCGGATTCATTACTTCTGATGCATCGAGAAGGAATACCTGGTCGTTTACACTTACTGGCGCCCCATAATTATATGTCAAAAACGGATCATATGTAAGACCACCATTGCCTGTACTTGTTGCAATTGCTGCTTTTTCCAGATCTGTAAATCCGTTAAGGAAAGAACCATTAAGGGTTGCTCGAATATTGCTGTCCGCCCATGAATTGGAGTACGGACTTGTGTTGTCAAAACAATCCATAAACAGCGTCTTATCACTGTCCAAGAACAGTGTTGATCCGCCGTATGCCGTTGTGCTCGGCGCCAATACACGGAACTTTATTGGGTCTTTTTCACTATCACCGTCAACATCGTATTTTCCAAAATAGACATAACTTCCGGTCCAGGGATCATCTCCACTGCTGGGCTTAACAGGGGCTCCGATACCTGATACTCCAAGGTTAGTATTCCCCTGATCCTTTCCGCCTGCTGTTGCAGCCAGAACTGTGTCCTGCCCTACTGCCATCGGGATAAGCGTAAACGCAAATACTGCTGACATTGTCACGGCAACGGTCTTGGTGAAGTGTTTTAAAGCTGAGGTTTTCATGATATTATCTGCCTCCGTTTTCGAACCTGGGCAAGTGAAAATAAACAACTGAATTTAGAATAAATTAAACATTCATAATAAATCAAGCATAATTAGTTATTGAATTACGAAAAACACGGAACTTTGTCCAATGAAAACTTGAACGCAGACTTTTTTGAGAGTATATAGGCCACTTTAACTACACTTTTTACTCTCAAGGCATTTTTGTCATCTATCCAGATACACAAAAGGGCCGCACAGTTGTGCAGCCCTTGATTATCAGTTGATCGCTAATGTACCAGATTCTCCAGTGGTATATCCGTATCGCAGGAATCCAGTGACGGCGCGTGATTCGGTATCCATACCTCGTCGAAATCAGTTGTCTCGCCATAGAAGTAGAGCTGAACGTAAGGAATAAGCGCATTCCAGTTAACTCTCATACTCCACTCATCACCGTATATGCCGGCATTGAAGCATCCCTCAATAGGAAGCTGCAGATACTGCATCTCGGCATTAGATAGCGAAGGCAGGAAGTCTAACGCGTACTTCTCGATATCTTCTTTTGGAATATTGGTTACGATAGCAGCGAAAACGTCATCCATAACGGCCATCTTATCTATCGCAGAGAGCTTCATGTATTGGGTCATCAGACTTCGCAATACCTCGATCTGACGCTCCATTCTCTCGTAGTCACCGTTACCCGTATATCTGACTCTGGCATAAGCAACAGCCTGAATGCCGTTTACCCATGTGCCTTCGCCGGTGCTGTTGATGAAAGCAGCGCTGTTGCCGTAGATTGCGGTAATGTGCTGGTTCGCATAATATGCTTCGCTGGAAGTCATGTTTACATATACGCCGCCAACAGCATCAATGATCTGGGCCATGTGGCTGAAGTTAACATATGCATAACCGTCGATCTTGATCCTTAAGCTTCCTTCAACGGTTGCCTGCAGAAGGTCAGGTCCGCCATATGACATAGCAGCATTGATCTTATGCGGTGTTGAATAACCCGGGAAGAAAGCATAAGAGTCTCTGGCAATTGACAAGAGCTTGATAGTGCCCTGGTTAGAGTCGATAGACATAACAACGATAACGTCAGCTCTTTCGCCTGTTCCTGACTCATTGTAGTTCTTGGAACGGCTGTCGATACCTATAAGAAGGAAATTCTTGATAGGCTCAGACTGGATGACTTCATATTGCGTTGTCTCGGTAACGTCACTTAACGCAACTGTCTCACCATGCTCGTTTACGATTGTGATGACAGCGTTAGAAGCAGTTGTGTTATATGTGATACGGCTCAAAAGGTAGTCCTTGTACCAGAAGAAGAAACAAACGATTCCTACTACAACACCTAAGAGAGCTGCTATGGTACCGATGATGATACGGAGCTTCAAGTGCTTCTTCTTAATGTCTCCGCCCTTCTTGCTGTTAGCTACTGCGGTCTTCTTCGAAAAACCGTACTGCTCAGCTTCTTCGATCCTGGCTTTTCTGGAAGCTCTGGTTACTTCCTGCTTATAGATCTCTTCAAGTTCGCTCTCGGGAATATTCTTCTGAGAGGAGAATTTGGAAGTATCGGTGAATTCCGAGTCCATCTGTCTGGAATGCTCGGGCTTCGGAACCGATAAATGTCTGTTTTTCTCGTTAAAGTCCATATTATCCTGCCTTATTACTTAAGTTCAGTCTTTAAGTCCTTCCGGATTCATTGTCTGCCACTTCCAGCAAGATGAGCACATCTCATCTATACCGTATTTAGCCTTAAATCCAAGCACTTCTTCAGCCTTCGTAGTCGATGCATAGCAAACTGCGATATCACCGGCTCTTCTGGGTCCGAATACATGCTTGATCTTATGTCCGCATGCCTTCTCGAAAGCAGCGACAGCTTCCTTAACAGAAGTACCCTTGCCCGTGCCAAGATTAAACACGCTGACAGAATCCTCTGTTCTATCAAGGAATTTTATCGCTTTTACATGACCTTCTGCAAGGTCAACGACATGTATATAATCACGAAGACAAGTTCCGTCAGGGGTATCATAATCGTCACCGAACACAGTAAGACAGTCTAATGTGCCGCCGGCAACCTTAGATATATAAGGGAATAGATTATTAGGAATACCTCTGGGATCTTCACCGATAAGTCCGCTCTCATGGGCTCCTACGGGATTGAAATATCTTAATAACACTACTTTCTTAGAAGGATCTGCTTTTGCAAAATCTCTTAATACCTGTTCAAGCATCCACTTGGTCCAGCCATAAGGATTTGTGCAGACACCAAGAGGGCTCTCTTCAGTAAAGGGAACATCCTCGCTGGATCCGTAAACCGTGGCAGATGAACTGAAAACGAGCTTATTTACGCCAAATTCAGTCATGAGACGGCAGACCGTGATCATGCTTCCGATGTTATTCGAATAATAATCGAGAGGTATCTGAACAGATTCGCCTACTGCCTTAAGCCCTGCAAAATGAATGATCGCATCGATCTTATTCTCTTCGAAAACCTTGCGAAGGGCATCCTGATCACAGCAATCAACGTTGTAAAACTTAAATCTCTTACCTGTAATCTTTTCCAAGCGGTTCTGAACTTCCATCTTACTGTTGGAAAGATTATCGGCAATAACTACGTCATAACCGTTCTCGTGAAGGGCTATTACGGTATGAGAACCGATATAACCGTTTCCGCCTGTAACTAATACTGTCGGCATATTATCTCCAATCTTTGCGAATTCTATCGCAAAAACATTTAACCACAAAAATTTTTAAATTAAAACTAATTCCGCATATTTGCACCATTTTCGAAAGAACGCAAATATTTTTTCAGTTAAAATATTCTTGTAACGCATAAAATCATTTTTGGAGTAACTAATGAATAAACTTATTTATATCGCTGACGACGACGATAATATCAGAAATCTGCTTAAGACATTTTTAGAGCGCGAAGGCTTACACGTAACAGGATTCCCCACGGGCGACAAATTATATGAGGCATTTCAGAATTCACCTTCTGATCTGATCATCCTTGATGTCATGATGCCCGGTCATGACGGCTTCTTCATCCTCAAGGAGATCCGTAAGACATCTAATGTTCCGATCATCATGCTCACTGCAAAAGACAGTGATGCTGACTATATCCAGGGCCTTGATATGGGCAGTGACGACTATTTCACCAAGCCCTTCTCACCCATTAAGCTCGTTTCCAAGGTTAAGTCCGTTCTTAAGAGACAGGAAGAGATCACGGGTAAGACCGGCGACAAGCCTGATAATGATGCAGTCTATGAATTTGCTGACATCATCATCAACAGAAAGACCAAAGAAACAACCATGAAGGGCAAGCCCCTTCCCCTCACACCTAATGAATACCAGCTTCTCACCTACCTTATCTCCAACAGAGACAGAGCTGTATCAAGAGCAGAGCTTCTCGATAAGATCTGGGGATACGAGACACAGGTCGAGACGAGAGTTGCTGATGACACCGTCAAAAGATTAAGGAAGAAAATCAGTAAATCTGATGCTAAAATATCTACTATCTGGGGTTACGGCTTCAGGCTTGTAGACAGAACAGACGAAGATACTGACGACGACGATGACGGAGACATTCAGGACTAATGACTGATAAAATGGATTTTAAGCGTTTAAAATCCAAAAAACCTACACGTAATAAATCGGCAATCAGAATTCCTATCTCACTGCACTTCTATGCAGTTGAGATCGTGGTAATCATTCTGGTTGTCTTTATTATCAATATTTATATCCAGTCGATCGTTAAGAATTACATCGCAAATGAATGTAATGCCAGACTTGATGACGCCTACAATTCCACACAGAGCTTCGCTACTGCATTTAAGCTTCAGATCGATGAATCTGACAACAGAACAGAGGAAAACATCAGGGCTTACCTTGTTAACTCCATCGCATCTTCAGCAGATATCTCAAACCAGGCTACCATCGCTCTTTACACCCTGATCGATGAAGAGACCGGTGAATATCAGGTATTGTGGCCTACAGCGCAGTATTCCGCATCTTATGCGAACGGCGCAAAGGTCGTCGTAGATGAAGTTATTGCCGAGAAAGGATACAAGGATCTTTCCCATACACAGACCCTTGATATCGACGGAAGCATCATCTACTACAGATCATTGGGATTTACATTCGACTCCAAGACCAGCGATGAAGACATCATCGAAGATGAGAATACGGACAGCAACGTTGATATCGGTCAATACTATCTTTGTATGTATATCGATTCCAAGGCTTACTATTCATTCATGGCTTCGATGACGCTCGCGCTTATTCAGGCTGCGCTCCTGGCTATCCTTATCGCCGGCGTCTTAAGTATGCTGATGACCTACCCTATCATCTTCTCATCACAGAAACTCTCGAAGTTTGCCAGAAGGATCGCCAAGGGAGATTTTAAGCCTGTAAGAGGACACATCGTCAGTAAAGAGCTGTCAGAGCTCGGTGACGTAATGAATCAGATGGCTCATAAGCTCGAAGAATCAGATATCGAGCAGAAGACCTTCTTCCAGAACGCATCTCACGAATTAAGAACCCCTCTTATGTCCATTCAGGGATATGCGGAAGGTCTGAAGTTCGGGGTTTTCGAGAGCGACGAAGACAGAGAGAACGCTATCGACGTCATCATCGCTGAGACAGGAAGACTCTCGGGTCTCGTTGAGAACCTCCTCTCCATCTCCAAGATGGACATGAGCCGCAGCGGCAACTTCGAGGTCAAGAAGCAGAATCTCGATGTCGGCAGGATCTGTGACACCATCATCGACCGCGTCAGAGGCAACTTCATACATGAAGACAAGGCGATCATCAACGATATCAAAATATCCAATACATATATCTATGGTAACGAGAACGATCTTATCAGATGTCTCGAAAACATCTTCTCCAACTGCTTAAGATACTGTGAGTCAGCAGTTACATTCAGATGCTATGCCGATAAGTCCGGTTCTTATGTCACCTTCCAGATCTCAGATGACGGTCCCGGTATCTCCCCTGAAGTCTTAGACCACCTCTTCGAGCGTTTCTCCAAAGGAGCCGACGGTAAGCACGGTATCGGTCTTGCCCTCGCAAAGGCTATCGCCGAAGAGCACAGGGGAACCGTTGACGCATACAATAAGCCCGAAGGCGGCGCCTGCTTCGAAGTAATAATCCCCGTGGTATTCCACAGGGATCAGCTCTCAAAGATCAATAACGACAGTGCAA
>JAILHX010000052.1 GCA_024695565.1 Saccharofermentans sp.
GCCTCTGTGATTCCCTGAACGATTTCCATGTTGTTAACGTTGAAAGCACCAACAGCATAACCGCCGTCATAAGCCTTCTTGAACATCTCGGTCGTTGTTACCAATGCCATATATATGTCCTCCTGGATATTTTTTATAACGAACTTATCATACAATCTTTTCGGCAAAACTCAACCGCAAAATAGGGGAAAACAGACGTAATTAACAGAAGATTTCCATATAAAAAGGGCTTGTTTCGGGCAAATGATTTTCGCAAGCGCCGAAAATGGGTTATTTAAGACTAACTCAGGCGCGGGGCTTCATTGACTTGAATACCCGTTGAAGTTAAACTTTTCGAGGCTTTGGCCTGAAAAGGCCGCTTTGTGGAGGGAATATTATGGAAAACCTTGAATTGGACGGAAGAGTCGCGGTGCCTTACGACAAGGACCGCAAGACGATCTTCTTCTACGATACATTTGTTGACATGAACGGCGACGTCGTCAAGTACGACGATATTGCGATCATCGAATCGGGCGCTCTGAACTCATCGTCCATGATCTACTTCTACTTCAGCAAGTCGTTCGAATATCACTTCATCTTCACCACTTACGACGGAACCAGGCACAAGTTCAAGCGTTCCGGCTATTCCGCCTACGGAATCGGCACATATAAGCGCATCAAGGCAGAATTCGATACCGTCAGCGGGCCGATGTACAACATCGTGTTCCGGAAGGTCGCAGACCGCCTCATCGACAGGATCGCAAACGGCGCCTCGGTCAACATCGGCGGTCTCGTGATCACCAAGGACCAGATGACGCTTGAGAAGAGAAAGCAGACCATCGTCATCGACAGGAACAACTTCAACCGTGCCGTCAACGAGAATGCCTATATGCAGAACTCCGCGCGCATCTATGTAAGAGACGTCAAGAAGCCCGTCTTCGCCATCTCTCTCAATGAGCCCAACGCAAGGCTTCTGGTGCCCATCGTCAATTACTTCTTCGAATACAGACCGAACCAAGCGCCTGAGGCTAACTGATCTCAGATCGCGGCGCGCAAAATAAAACCCGCCTTGTAACACAAAGCGGGTCTGGTTTGCTTTAAATAAGCTCCGGTTTATTTGGGCAGGTAAGCCTGCTCTCCTTCAACCTTCTTGCTCTTCTTTTTGAATCCGACAACCGCGACAGCGATTCCGAGGACCGGAATAAACATGCATGCGCCCACAAGGAGCAGATAGTCGGTGCGGTTCATCGTGCAGTCCAAAAGCTCGTAGCGGATCGTATAGCCTGCTGTCACAGTGATTCCGTTGGATGCAAGTGTGCCGTTATAGTAGCTGAGAGCTTCTGATTCCTGGGACTTAACGACGCCGACAAAAGTCCTCGGCTCCATCTCGATCATCTTGGTCTTGCCGTCGAGATAATCACAGGTCGCGTCATACAGGGCATCCAGGTACTCCTTGTCAGCCTTCTTCGATACGGACAGCGGCATGATAGAACCGTCTTCCATCCAGATCAGATAGTAGTATTCGTGGCCGGTCGGAATGAAGTAATGCGTCTCTGTCGCTTCTGCATATTCGCCGAGGCAGGCAATGACATCGTATGTGATCCACTGGTCTTTATATGCGTCCTTGTTGAGCGCTGCCTCTTCATATGTTGCCGCAATGCCTCCGAAAAGCAGGTTCCTCAAAAAGAAAACTGCTGTTCCAAACAATGCAATGCAAAGAAAGGATATGATCAAAAGTCTCGCTTTTTTCACGGGCGGCTTCCCCCCCTGATAATTTTCGACCGATATTGTATCACATCGAAAAAAAATAGCGCTAAAAAAGATAATTTTTTTGATAATCAGTGCTACCGTGTCATATACTTGTAACATTAGAAAAGTCTCATCGACAATTGGCTCCAAACACCGGAAAGGATGTGAAACTCATGAAAAAGAAGATTCTGACTGAATTTAGTTTTTACGAGGCGCCTCAACGGGCGCCTCTTTTAGTTTTTCGGTCTGCACGTCAAACTTGAATTTGGCGGGGTAATTGTTTTTCGAGCAGCGCGAAAACATACTTGAAACAGCGCGGGCGTTTTTGGGGCCGAAACAGCCGCCGTTGAGCCCAAAAAAAGGCACTTCAGCACCGATTTGCCGTTTTCGGGCGTTTTGAGCCCTGAAAGCGCCCGGATTTTGACACGTCTGCTTCAGCGACGGTAAGCATAACTTCTAAAAGTAAATTTTCGCAAATAATAAGAAGTAAGATTGTATTCAGATATCAAACTTGTAATAATTAAAAGAGGATTCGCAAACACAGATTGTCCATTTGCAAAGGAGGCATCTATGAAAAAGAAATTCTGGGCATTGCTGGTCTCAATTATGGTCTTTATCGGTGCCGTTCCGGGACTGCCGGTATTGGCCGCAACTGCAACATACTGGATAACATTTGAAACCGATGATCTTTATGATGCCCCGGACGCTCAGCCGGTTAATGAGGGCGAACGCGGTTCAAGGCCAGACAGCTTGAAGCTAGGTGATCCGTCTAAAGAAACCGGCATAAGTTTTCAAAACTGGTGCACCAAGCCCGCAAACGAACTTGCATCGTATAGTGATTTGTGGACCAATGTTGAAAACGGCGGCTGCATCTTCACATCTAATATGGACATTGAAGGGGATACAAAGATCTATGCCGTTTCTCAATGTGTTATTGATTTGAAGACTGTTAATCTGTCATCAGATGAGACAGTTGGCGGAACAGTATCGTATTCGAATATATATTTCAGCGAACCGCAGACCGGGGAAGCAAGTTATACGGCAATTTACGATACTTCCGCAACGGTAACCGCTACACCTGCTGAAGGCTATAAATTTGTCTGCTGGTCTACATCAGAAACAGCAGAAGGAAAAGTCAGTGGTGACTCTGAATATACTTTTACTGTTAAAGGCAGCACTTCTCTTTATGCCATCTTCGAAAAAATTGAATATGTAACGCTTACAGTTTCATGGACTTCCATCGACGAGGACTCTATTAATTCTATTCCTACACTGCCTATTTCCGTTCCCAAAGGAACGACCATCGGCGAGGCGCTGGAACAGGCCGGTCTTAAGACAGTTGAAGGAGGCGATCCTATAGCATTTGAAAAAGATGGGTACAAAGGTTGCTGCTACCTATACAAATCTGTTACCGAATACGAGACTTACGATGGAGTTTTCAATGAAGCCGTCGATTTTTATGAAGCTGTCGTTGCTGATACAACGATCTATTACTATATGGCAATAACGGTAGATAATATCGAACTGCAAGTAGAAAAGCCGGTTGCCGGACAGAGCAGCGCTAATGATCCTGTTGTCTCGGTTGCTGACGACGCACATTACGTCACTTCTGCAGATGGACAATCTTTATTCAGTTGGCTTGTTCCAGAAAATGACCCGGACGCTACAGTTGATCCGCAGACAGAGAGAACAGTCACTGTTTTTAAAGACGGAATAACTTATACATTCGCTTATGGTGTCCGGCCCGAGCTTGGCTGGTGCTTCACACCGGAAACAACAGGAACATTAAACGGTAATGATCTGGAAAATTTAGAGGCTGACACTCTTTCCGTTTCCGGCACTGCAGAGATTACTGCCGAAAAGGCTACCGTGCCAGAAGATGGCGGAGAATCAGGTCAAGGCGTCATTGTGATAGACGAAGGTGCCGGGCAAGCGGGCGCAGCAGTTGAACCCGAAGGTCGTGCTGAAGAAGTTCTTAGCGGCTCTGACAGAGAACAAGCAAACGGTGCTGCAGCTGCCGATGTTGAGCAAGCAAATAATAGTGGGTTTACCGGTCCAGTAGCTGAACCTGAAGTTAAATACTACGTTGAAGAAAATGGAACAGAATGGAAATGGGAAGGGGGTTATTGGTGGAGTAAAGGGCCTTCTGACAGTGGTTTCAAACATACTACTGTTGGACCTTTCCACATCAATTTCTATGACCAACATACCGATTTGGTTAGAAAATTGATAAGCGCGTCACTTACAAATAGCGCTACGGGTGAATCAGATACCCTTAACAAGAATGCTGACAATACTCTTACTTCACAAACAACAGGAGAAGCAGTTGGTCTTGTTAAAAGCGGAAGTGTAATCATTGATCTTTACCCTGCTTATCTCAATTCCCTTGAAGCAGGAGATTATACGCTTACTGCTGTTTTCGATGACGGATCTATTTCCATCAAATTCACAGTTGCAGCCAAGGAGGTAGCACCTGCTCCCGCAACGGACACAAACAAGGCCGGATCGAATGTTCCTGCCACAGGTGAAGCGATCAGTTCGACAATGATCTGGGGCGCGGTTCTCGTAAGCATCTCGGTTATTGGAGCAAGCACTGTTCTTGATAAGAAGAGACTTGGTAAAAAGGATGTTAAGTAATTCTTTGAACCGGATTAAATAACTTACGGGCTGTCTCAAGAATGAGGCAGCCCGCTTTAGTTTGCTTTAATTATTTCTTCGAGATCTTCGCTTCGAAAACGCCGTCCTTGAGGCCGGTCGTAAGCTTCAGGCCGTGCTGCTCGATTATGCGGCCGGCGATCGCGATGCCGAAGCCGGGGGTGAACTTGCCGCCGGAAGTTTTGTTTTTGATCGTGATGCACTTGGGCGAGACCGAGGCTTCGATCTTAGTGCCTTCGGTCTTGTATCTGGCAGCGTTGTCGACCAGGCAGAAGAGCGCGGTCTTGAAGTAATCCTTGTCCATTTTGATCGAGGCGTCACCGCTGATGTCGATGTCGGCACCAGCCTTTTTTGCGACTTCTTCGAGGCAGGGGCTGATGGATGTTTTCGAGAACTTGCGGTCGGACTTATCGGCGGTCATAAGGATCTGCTCGATGTCGCTGTTCATCTCGGAAGATTTCTCCAGGATCTGATCGGCGTAACGGTCCTTGTCTGCTGCGCCCCCGACGTCCTTGATGTTCTCGGCGCAGCCTCCGATGATCTGCAGAGGGGTCTTGATATTGTGCGCGAGCGAGTCGATCAGGTTGTTCTTGAAGATGTTGTTCTCGTATGCCTTCTTGTACTGCAGGTACGGCCCGATAGCGAGGATGCAGGGGATGCCGATGCAGAGGATCAGAAGGAAGACTGCGAAGATGATGAGGAAGGGTCTGAAGAATTCTCCGAATCTGACCGATGACTTGGCAAATTCAACCATATAAGTCCCGCCGTTGTATTTGAAGATGTTAAGGGCACCCTGGGTGTAGACGCCGTCTCTCATCATGGTGGCTTTGTAAGACCGGCGGTCATCTGTATTGGTAATGAACCTGCCATCTTCGTCCCAGCTGATCTTATCGAGCTCACTTGTGTTCTGCACAAGGAAAATATCGCTGTTCTCATTCAGAAACTCTTCTGCATCTCCGTACGGCTTAAGAACAAAAATGCCCGCAGCGATCCCGTCAGTTGAGGTTATGTAGCGGTCTTCGTTGGAACTGTCGGTAAAATCCCATTTCTTACCGCCTATTACTTCCATTTCATATCCGTTCATCTCAGCCATCCTGCCGACATGAAAAGTGTCACCGTCAACATAGTAGGACGTTATTACCGGAGTGGAATAATGCATCATGCCCGAGAGATCTGCGAGCAATATGTAGACACCGTTGGAATAGCTGTAGACGTCCGAATATGCAGTCAGGTCCCAGCTGTTGACCATGGGACCGTTGAAGTCGTAGTCGAGATTTGTAAGTTCGTCGCAGCGCTTATATTCTATCGTCCAGGCACTGTCGTTCAGTATTGTAGTCTTGCTGCCTGCGGCAAGCAGTTCCTCGTTGTCGGTGACATAGATCCAGTTATGTATGTCAAGTCTTAAAGGAATCACATCGCGGTCTTTCTCGGCAATGGTCTCAAGACTTCCGTCGCTTCTTACCTTTGCGATCCTTAAGTAATCGGCATAGAAAAAATTCGTATAGATATCGAAAAATGTCTCATCTATCTCGCCGTCCGCATATCTCTCGACAAGGTCTTCGAACTTCTCACCATATTTATTAAAGCCGTCTCTTATCGACGCATCGTAGGCGTTTCTGAGTAATTCTGCCGCGACTGAAAAAACCAACGCGCCGATGAGAAGTCCCGCGAGGACCCTCCCTGCGGCAAAATTCAAGTAAGTTTTTCTCTTCATAAAGCAACTCCTCTCTTAGTCAAGCCTGTATCCGACACCGATCACGGTCTTGATACGGGCTCCTTCTTTGCGAAGCTTTTTACGAAGGTTCTTCACGCGGTTGTCTATGACGCGCTCGGTGATGAATTCATCATTGTTCCAGACCGCTGCGAGCAGGAGCTTCCTGCTGACCGCCGTTCCCTGATGCTCCATCAGATACTTTAAGATCTGATATTCCTTCGGCGGCAGATCGATGACTTCACCTGCGACCTTTACTTCGAACCGCAGAGCGTCGACCGTTATCTGCCCGCTCTCTATCACCTTGCAGGGCTTGGGCTCTGCTGCCGTGCGCTCTAGAAGCGCCAGGAGCTTGCTGTACAGGACCGCGATCGAGAAGGGCTTGACGATATAATCGTCGGCGCCCAGTTCATAACCGTACAGTATGTCTTCCTCCCTCACCTTGCCGGTCAGGAAAACGACCGGGATATCAGAACGTCTTCTGATGATCTTGCAGAGTTCAAATCCGTCAAGGCCCGGCATCATGATGTCGAGCAGGACGAGGTCGTACTCTTCGTTCAGGATCTTCGTGAGCCCCTCGTTGCCGTCGACGGCAAAATCAAGCGTGATCTTGTCGCGCCTTTTGAAGTAGTCACCTATGACTTCTCTGATCTGCCTGTCGTCTTCAACGAGCAAAACCCGGAACATGTGAACCTCCGTTTATGAGAGTATGTTACAGGTTCAGTGTATCGTTAGTGTATCGATTTGCAAAATGGATGTTTTCGGGAACTTGGCAAGAGATTTAATATAAACAGCGTTTTGGTGAAATTGATAATCAATTTCATATTGACACTGCAGCGGGGCACTCCTATAATACTGTCCGAACACGCTTGAATCAGAGGCAAATATGAGACATTTGGACATTAAAAAGACAGCATCCCTGCTCCTTGCAGGACTCATGACATTCGGTCTTTGCGCATGCTCTGCGGCAAACTCCAACCCTACCGCCGATCCTAACGGCAAGAAGCTCAGCATCGTTGCGACGACCTTCCCCGAGTACGACTGGGTAAAGCAGATCGCCGGCGCCAATATCGACAACATCGAACTTACAATGCTCCTTGATAACGGAGTTGATATGCACAGCTTCCAGCCGACCGCGCAGGACATCGTGAAGATCTCTTCGTGCGACGTATTCATCTACGTCGGCGGCGAGTCTGACGAGTGGGTCGAAGACGCCCTGGCAGAAGCAGTCAACAAAGACATGCAGGTCGTAAACCTCATGGAACTCCTGGGCGGTCTCGCCGTTGAGGAAGAGATCGTTGAGGGCATGCAGACCGAAGAAGGCGAAGAAGGTGACGAGGCGGAAGTCGAGTACGACGAGCACGTATGGCTCTCACTCCGCAACGCGCAGATCTTCGTCACGGGCATCGCTGACGCAATGAGCAAAGCAGACCCCGACAACATGGAAAGATACCAGACCAACGCCGACACATACAGAAAGGCGCTCTCCGAGCTCGACAGCAAGTATAAGGAAGCCGTCACGAATGCAACGAGAGACACGATCCTCTTTGGCGACAGATTCCCCTTCAGATATCTTCTTGACGACTACAACATCAATTACTATGCGGCATTCTCAGGATGCTCGGCAGAGACCGAAGCAAGCTTCGAGACGATCGTATTCCTCTCGGGCAAGATGGATGAATTGGGTCTCAAGTATATCGTTGTCATCGATGGCTCCGACCAGTCGATCGCGAAAACCATCATAGACAACACAAGTGCCGGCGGCCAGGAGATCCTGGTCATGGATTCCATGCAGAGCACAAAGACTACAGACGGCGTCACATACGTCACGATCATGTCTAATAACCTCGAAGTATTCACCAAGGCGCTGGGATAAAAAATGGAACAGCTGACGTGCAAGAATCTTAAACTCGGTTACGAGAACATCACCCTCGCTGAAGACCTGAGCTTCAGTATTGAGCAGGGCGACTATCTCTGCATCGTCGGCGAAAACGGCGCGGGCAAATCCACGCTCATGCGCACGATCCTGCGTCTCCAAAAGCCCCTTGCAGGCACCATCGAATACAAAGACGACCTGACCGCATCAAAGATCGGCTACCTGCCCCAGCAGACCATCGTCCAGAAGGACTTCCCGGCCTCAGTCTACGAAGTCGTTTTGTCCGGCTGCCAGAACAGCTTAGGCTTCCACCTCTTCTATTCCAAGGCTGCGAAAAAAAGAGCCCTGGACAACATGGCGCGCCTCGGCATAAGTGACCTCGCAAAGTGGTGCTACCGCGACCTTTCCGGCGGCCAGCAGCAGCGCGTCCTCCTCGCAAGAGCCCTCTGCGCAACAGAGAAAATGCTCCTTCTCGACGAGCCCGTCGCAGGCCTCGATCCCCTCGTCACGAACGAGATGTATGACCTTATAAAGAAACTCAACGACGAAGGCATCACGGTGATCATGATCTCTCACGACATCGCATGCTCCGTCAAATATGCAAAGCACGTTCTGCACATCGGCAACGATTTCTTCTTCGGCACCATCGACGACTACAGAAAATCCCCTGCCGGCAGCAAGTATCTGGAGGGAGGTCATCACCATCATTAACACATTGATCTCATTCCTCTCATACCCGTTCGTAAGATACGCCCTGATAGTAGGCGTGCTCATCGCACTCTGCTCATCACTTCTTGGCGTCATCCTCGTTCTCAAGAGATTCTCATACATCGGAGACGGCTTATCACACGTCGCCTTCGGCGCCATGGCAGTCGCAGCCGTAGTAGGCCTTACCGACCGCATGATACTGACGCTCCCCATCACTGTTCTTTGCGCAATACTCCTGCTCTGGACCGGCCAGAACGCGAAGATCAAGGGCGACGCGGCAATAGCCATGATATCTGTCGGCGCACTGGCAGTCGGCTACCTGCTGATGAACATCTTCCCGACGTCATCCAACGTCTCGGGCGACGTCTGCTCCACATTATTCGGCTCTACCAAAATCCTCACGCTGACAAAGTCGGAGGTTATATTAAGTATCGTTCTGTCGGTTATCGTGGTGGTGTTGTTTGTTGCTTTTTACAACCGGTTTTTCGCGGTCACGTTCGACGAGAGCTTCGCGAAAGCCGTCGGCACGAAAGCTAACCTTCTTAACCTCCTGATCGCCACGATCATTGCGGTCATCATCGTGCTCGCCATGAACCTCGTCGGCTCGCTCCTCGTATCCGCACTGGTCATCTTCCCCGCTCTCTCCGCGATGCGCATATTCAAGAGCTTTAAGTCCGTCACGATCTTCTCGGCAGTCCTCTCCGTCAGCTGCGCGCTCCTCGGAATCGTGCTGTCCATCCTCTGGGGCACACCCACCGGCTCCACGATCGTCATCACTGACATCGCAGCATTTGTTATCTGTCTGGTTGTGGGGAAGATCAAGGGGTAAGCGCTGTTGTCTGGGACTGCCGGCGTGTGCCTGCGTTTGTGCTCGATTCCCGGATGCGTTTTTCGATGTGTTAGTAAACGTACTTTTTAACGTGTTTTCCGGCTTTTTAGGCCGAAAATGCGTTTTTTATTACGTATGTAAACGTATTTTTTAATGTACTTTTGGCTCAAAAACGCCGATATTACGTTTTTCGATGCGTAGGGAAACGTACTTTTTAACGTATTTTTGCAATCTGGCTGGCGGAGAATCGGGAACTCGGGAAAAATATGGTAAAAACTATGGTTTAGACCATATCTTTTACCATAGTTTTCGAGGATTTGCCGGGATTTATATGGTAAAAACTATGGTCCGGACCATACTTTTTACCATAGTTTTTGATAACAAAAAAACTTCAGTCAAAAGTTCAGTCGGCCGACTGAAGTTCTGACTGAAAAACTCGCGGAAACTTCGAAAATTCAGTCAAAAGTTCCGTCACGCGACTGAAGTTTTGACTGAAATACGGGCGGGGCGCCTCAGGCACTCAGGCCTTCCCTTCCTTAAACATCTTCATCATCTCGTTGGTCAGGCTGTAATCGTCGGGCTGCAGCTCGATGTCTTCGCGGGCGCGCCACTCGGCAATCTTGAGCTCGCCTTCGTCCATGCTGATAGTGTCGTCGCCGTCAACATCGCAATAGAAGCCGACCAGGATGTCGTCGACGATGCCCCACGGCTGCGACTTGTAGTAGCGGATATTCTTGACCTTGAGGCCCGTCTCCTCCATCGCTTCGCGGGCGACGGTCTCTTCGAGCGTCTCGCCGATCTCGGTAAAGCCCGCGACGAGCGCATAGTGAGCGTAGCCTGTTTTGTACTGGGTCACAAGGATCTTGTCGCCGTTCGTGATGCCGACGATGACCGCGGGCACGATCCTCGGGTAGATCACGTTGCCGCACTCGCACCTGATCGCGCGCTCTTTGTCATCAAGATGAGTCTTTTTGCCGCACCATCCGCAGTAGGTGTTTCCGCGGTACCAGTTGGCGAGCTGCAAAGCCGTATAAGCCAGGAACACGCGGTGCTTCTTGGCAGTGCCCGAGCGCCTGAACGATCTGATGTTCACAAACTCGTAGCCGTCGGGAACCTCAATAGCGTCACTCTTTAAGTTCAGGAAGAAATAGTTGTTCTCGCCGTCCAGGGAGAACAGGTAAATGAGGTCCGCGTCATCGCAATTAAGCTCACTTCTTAACGGGAAGAGGTCGCCCTTAACGAGGACGTCCTGATTCCTGAAGGCGAAGACGATGCTGTTGCCGTCCGGTTTTCGAGAAGGGTAAAAATGATTATCGAGTTTGTGCGGATATATGTCTTGGATCATGAGGGTGCCGGCTTTCTTTTTTCTGACTATTCTAACACAAGGGGATAAGGCCAAATAAAGAGGCTGCGCGGTGGCAGCCTCCGAACTTGCGGTTGGAAAACCAAAATCAGAAAGTGAATGTCTCGGGTGCAGCTGTGAAGGAGCTGAATGTTGCGGTTGCGTTCTGGAAGTAGAGGACCTGAGTGTTCTCATCTTCTGCGCTGTACATGCCCTTGAGCTGGGGATATGCGTCGAGCATTGAGGTCTTTGCTTCGATGGAGTCGTCGTTGACGAGCTCGCCGGAGACTCTAAGCCATGTGCCCGTCTCGCCGTCGAAAGCACAGATCTCGGCCTTCGGGTTAGCACCGAGCTGCTTTGAAACTTCCTTGATCTTGCCTGTCTGGATATAGAGCTTGCCGTCGTAGATGTGAGCTGTGCCGAACGGTCTGACTCTCGGCTGGTCGCCCTCTACGGTTGCCAAATAGTATGTCTTTGTCTTGCCTAAAAACTCACAAACTTTCTCGATTCCTGCCATGGTTATTGATTCCTTTCTGTGTGTTTTATGGTTACTATTTTACACCTTATTAGGGCGTCGCGCCGTCACTCTTTGAGAGAGCTTCTGATCCTGCTTAATGTCTCGGGCGTGATGCCAAGATAGGTCGCAATGTGTTTTAGCGGGATCTTGTCATAGAGATCGGGGTACTGCTTTTTGAAGTGAAGATATCGTTCGGTCGCGTTCTCTACGAGAAACCCGTTCTCGCGGTATATCTTATATTTGATGGCGAGCTCGAGGAGCATTATCCAGAAATCTTTGAATGAAGGATATTCGCCCAGCAGCGCCCTGATGTCGTCCGTTCTGCAGAACATGATGGTGCACTCTTCGAGCGCCTCCCACATGCAGATGCGCTCTTCGTAACCGAAGAACCCTTCATCCATGCAAATGCTGCCCACGGGCGCAAAACCCCTGGTTATATCGTTGCCGTCTTCGTCGATGTAATAGCTTCTCGCAAGGCCCGACAAAACGAGTCCTGCAACGGATGTGTCGTCGCCGATCGATGAGATCAGTTCGCCCTTCTGAACGATTCGAAAAGTCGCTTTGCCGACAACCGCCCCGATAACTTCTTCGTCGATGGTCATCTCATATTTTCCGGCCAGTTGAACCAGCTGATCAACGATATATTTCTTGTCCATAAACGCCTGCCTTTACTGCGGTTCCCAGGTGCCCTGCTGCCTGATGCCGGTCGCATTTGCTTCCTTCTCGATCAGGGCGAGCTCTTCATTAGTGAGCACGACATCGATTGCTTCTGCGAGCTTTTGCGCCTGCGAAGGTTTTGTGATTCCGACTATCGGAAGCGTGCCCTTCGAGAGTGCCCAGAGTATCGGGACCTGTGAGGAATCAATGTTGTGATCATTAGCTATCCCGCGCATACAGTTTATCAGACCATCGATCTTCTTAAACTTCGATTTTGGGAACGCCATACCTCGCATTGAGAATGCATGGAAATGGTGTTCCGCGTCGTAATGCCCCGAGAGCGCGCCCTGCTCTAAGACCATGTAAGCGTAGTACTTTATGCCGTTTTTGCTGCAGTAGTCGATGATGGGCTGCTGGTCGTTCCTTAAGAGGCTGAAGTGGTTTTGCACAGCACCGAGCTTAAGACCCTCCTTCGCAAGCGCCTGCTCTGCAATATGAATATGTTCGAGCGACACGTTGCTCGTGCCGATGCTCCTGATCCTGCCCGCCTTCATGAGCGGCACGGCTTCCCTGATATTCTGCTCAAGATTGTTCGGAACGTGTATCCAGAACAGGTTGCATGTATCGCGCCCCAAGCGCTCCATGCTCTCGTTAAAAGACTTTGTCAGCGCGCCCTGCTTGTATTTTTTGTTCGGGAAAAACTTGGTCGAGATGAATATGTCTTCGCGTGACCTTATCAGTGAACCCAGAAGCTTCTTGGCCGTGCCCATGCCGTAAACTGCCGCCGTGTCCCAGTTAAGAAAGCCGAGATTTACGGCTTCTTCAAAAGTTTTCTTCAGGATCTCGGGATCCTGCTTCTTGCCGAACACCATCGAACCGCCATTGATTCCGGTGCCCCACGCCCATGTACCGATCAGGATGTCTCTCATATCTCTTACCTCCTGCCTGAACTCTATCACGCGGCAGTTTTCTTCGCATTGATATATGTCAATTCTATCGTTAAAACCCGGAGACGGCAGTGATGCCTGTCCGGGGTGAAGGTTTTTGGGCGACGTATATAAACATAACGGAGCTGAACATGCAGCTCCGTTTTTGTTTTCGAAAACTTTAAGGCACATTAGCCTTTCCAGTCGATAGTGCCGCTGATAGGGCTTAGGTATGCTTCATCCGTGTCGACGACCTCGTAGCGCGTGCCGTCGTACCAGTCGCCAAAGCCCGTCTCGGCGCGGTAGTATTCGCCGGTCTCAGTGTCGTAAACGCGCTCGTAACCGAGGGTCGCGTCACTGTTCTTCTGGGATGCGACATCGTAGGCGCGGGAGCTGTTCTCCCAAGTGTCCATGATCATGTCGTTGATCTCGTTGGCGGTGTTCATGATGTACTCGGAAGTCGCCATGACGCTGTTCCACTGCTGCTGGCGCTGGGTCATGAACGCATCGGTAAACTCGATGGTTCCGAAGCAGTAATCGAGGACCGGCTGCCAGTCGACGAACTCGCCTTCGGGAGCCGTCTCCATGACGACGTCATAAGGGATCAGGTAGCCGACGTCGACCGTGCCCTGAGTGTAATCGAACATGTTCTTCTGAACGTAGTATTCGAAGTTCATGAGCGTTACGGAGAAGAGCCCCTCGACCGTCTGTCCGGTGATAGAAGACGTGACCGTTGCATTGAGGACGTCGCCGCCAAGAACGTTCTGACCGACATTCTCGATGAGGTCAAAACTCGTGTAGTAATAGTAATTGCAGGCGCCTTCGAAGTAGCCCTTTGCAGAGAGCTCGGTTGCAACCGGCATCAGTGCGAACGGGTTGTCCGCGCCGTAATTATCGACGTACCAGTCGTGAGCTTCGCCGGACTTGATCATGCCCGCATTGTTGAGATTGAAGTAGAGCATTCTGTCCGGATTGTCGGGATCGTACATGCGGATCGCATAGGAGATGAGATCGACTTCACCCGTGGGGATCAGGCCCGTTGAGACTGCCCAGCCTTCGGGGATCTGCATCGTGAAGTATCCGGACGGATCTTCGTAAGTCTCGTATGTAATGAGCGACACTTCGGACGGTGTGATCGTGAACGAATCGGTGTCTTTTACGGTGGTCTCAGTCACATCTCCGGAGCCCGTAGGTTCAGGCGTTCCCGCGCTTCCGACTGTCGCAACAATCCCTGACAGGAACGATTTGAATTCGCGGTCGGAATCTTCCGTGACGAGCCATTCGCCGTCGTCGAGGATGAAGTCTAACGTGAACTTGTCTGTCCTATATTCATCTGAATCGGCATCCTTGATGTCGTCTATGATGTCATCAAAATCTTCGCGGTCTTCGAAGTCGTAGTCCTCTGCAAAGTATTCTGCGTCAGGATACTTGATCTCGAATTCGACCGAGCCTTCGCCCTTCTTATCGTTGGTGTCAGACGACTTGACCTTGTAGGTTGCTTCACCCATTACGGCGACGAGAACGTCCTTCTGGTAATCGTAGAGATCGTATCCGCTCTCGCTGCCGGAATCGATGAGGCTTGAAGCATCCTTGCCGGCTAAGACCTTCGACATGTAGCTCTCGAACGACTCTTCGATGTCGCCGCTCTCTTCGCTGTCCTTGCCGCCGGACTTACCCGAACACCCGGCTGCGCCTATAAGAAGCGCCATGGCAGTTAACGCTGCCGTAATCTTGATCGCTTTCATATTTCACCTCCGAAAATGATCTCCGGTCACCCGTTTGGAAATCTTTATAGTTTGAATGTAAAGTTTCCAAATGCAGTATTCAAGGGGCTTTGGGGTTTCTTTCGAATTTGTTTACTCATAGGTCATAGAAAAGAGCATTCGATAAAAGTTAATTCATTTTTGGCGCGCTCGAAAACACTTAGTTTATTGCGTTTGCGCTCTTGGTCAAATCGTGGTATCTTATTATTGAACGCGTTCAATAATCGAGGTCAACATGCAGAAAGAAGAGAAATTAAACGTAACAAAAGATAAGCTTTTAGACTCGACTTTCGCACTCATGGAAGAAGCGGACGACCCGCTCAACGTGACGTCCAGGCAGATTGCCGAGCGCGCCGGAACCAAGCCCTCCATGATCAACTACTGCTTCGGCTCGCGAGAGAACCTCATATATCAGACGTTCCAAAAACAGTATCTGAGTCTCCTGAACGAGAGAGAGGTTGCTTCGCTCATCGCATCAGACCTCCCTCCCAAAGAGCTTCTTAAAAAGCTACACTTCGTCGTCGCCAGGTGCCTGGTCCAGAACCCCAAGTTCACCAAGGCGATCACGGGCTTCGTGCTCTTCAACAGAGACTTAAGCAAAGAGGCGTTCAGCTACGCCTATGTTAAGAAACACTACGCCGGCCGCAGGTCCGACGAAGAATGCCGCCTCATCGCGTACGAACTGTCCGCCATGATGCAGCTCATCATATATAGGAAAGACGACATCAAGTCGTCCTTCGGCATCGCCCTCGACAACGAAGACGAGCTCCGCCGCTACATCGACATGAGAATTGATCTGCTGTTAGGTGAATGATATGAGTTATATCTATGAACTGAGATCTCTTCCCTCCGATAAGCTCGCGCCCTCGGGCGGCAAGGCTTCTTCGCTCTCCCTCATGATGAAGAACCTCAAGATGAATATCCCTTCCGGGTATGTCATTGTGGCTGAAGGTTTTCGAGATGGGAAAATAACAGATGAGGCCGCGTGCGAATTGGACGAACTGATCGCGCGGTTAAACCCCGGAAAGACTTACGCAGTAAGGTCTTCGGCAATCGGCGAAGACGGCGCGGGCAACTCTTTTGCCGGACAATATGAGACCATGACTGACGTCGCAGTTTCTAAGATAAAGGACGCTGTTGAATGCGTTATCGGATCCGCAGACAGCGCGCGCGTTGCCGAGTACAAGGCGCAGAACAATGCCGAGGGCGAAGGTATCGGCGTTGTCATCCAGGAATTCGTTAAGCCCGATTTTGCAGGCGTCATATTCACCTCCGACGTCATCAGCGGCAAGGACGACAAGCTCGTCGGAAACTTTGTTCCGGGCGAGGGCGAGAAGCTCGTATCAGGCACCGAGAATGCCGAAGAATTCAGGATCGGCACGCTGAAGTATTCTTACGAAGGCAGCGCCGAGATCTCCCCGTTCGCGAAAACCCTCCGCAAATACTGCCTCGCGATCCGCACATTCTACGGTGTCCCGATGGACATCGAGTGGGCGGTCTCAGGCGGCAAAGTCTATATCCTGCAGGCGCGCCCGATCACGACGCTCCGCCGCCTCGATTCCAGGAATTACGACATCAACGGCACGCGCTCAGGCTGCAAACTTCTCACCAAGACCAACGTCGGTGAGATCTTCATGAAGCCCGTGAGCCCCATGACCTTCAGCGTCTTGGAAAAGATAAACGAGATGCTCGGCCTCCCTGACTGGCTCGACAACATCTGCGGCCAGGCATACATGAACATCTCCGTGATGTGCTCCATTCAGGTTGCTTTCGGCAAGACGCCCGAGAAGGCTTATGAGACAGTAAGAGAACTGGTCGGCGAGATCCCCGAAGGCGTTGAAGTTCCCGTCTCGCCGTTCGACAAGAAAGCATTCATGAAGAAGATCCGCGAACTCCTCTTCCCTAAGAACAAGTCGAAGCTCTCAAAAAAGGAAAAGCACGAGATGGTCGCAGATCTGGGCAAGATTTCCGATGACCTCATCGAAGAAGTCCGTCGGATCGACAGCAACGAAGCCCTCATGAAGTACTGGGACGACGTGCTCGTCAGGAACTTGAACGACGGCCTCGCATCGATTATGGCTGAGAGCGGAATGTCCCTGGTGCCCCTATTCGGCACACGCAAAAAGATCGCAAAGATCGCGGGCGAAGACATGGCAGGACGCCTGTGCACAGGATGCGTTGGGATCATCGACTGCATGAAGCCGATGCTGCTTCTGGAAGACGTTGCCGAGGGCAGGATGACACGTGCCGAATATGTTGCTCTCTGCGGCCACAGGTGCGCTGATGAGATGGAGCTCATGTCGCCGAGGCCTTATGAAGATCCTACGTTCCCCGACGCGCTGCTAGCTGACATGAAGACCGAAGGGTCGCCCCTGCACCAGATGCAGGCCCGCCAGCAGGCCTCCTATGAAGAAGCGCTCGCCGAGTTCAAGGCAAAGTACCCGTCCAAGAGCAAGTGGATCGACAAAGAGATCGCGAAGTTCATCCACGCGAACACCTTCCGCGAAGACATCCGCAGCAAGGGCGTCCGCATCTTCTGCGTCTTCCGCGAATACATCCTTAAGGCCGGCGAATTAAACGGCCTGGGCAATGATATATTCATGCTGAGTTATTCCGAGATGTTCTCACTTCTTAAGGGCGACAAGTCCTCGCTGGAATTCATCCCCGCGCGTAAAGAGATGTTCGCCAAATACAATACTTATCCGAGCTTCCCGAACCTCGTCATCGGCAGGTTCGATCCCGACACCTGGCTCGCCGATCCCGCGAGACGTTACGACGTCTTCATGAGCGACCGCCCTGCTGCTATTGACTCCTCCGATGTTAAGGGTTTTGCCGGCGCAGCCGGAGTCGTAACAGGAACCGTCCGCGTCATCGACGACGTCAGCCGCATCGATGAGATCGTTCCCGGCGAGATCCTCGTCACCCGCGCCACAAACGTCGGCTGGACAGTGGCTTTCCACAAGGTGTCCGCCATTGTTACCGATATCGGCGCTCCCCTGTCCCACGCTGCGATCGTCGCCCGCGAATTCGGAATTCCTGCCGTCGTCGGCTGCCGCAACGCGACAACTGTTCTGAAGACCGGCGACGTTGTCACTGTTGATGGCGAGAAGGGCACAGTGGTGATCGTTGAGAGCGTGTAATGCCTCCGAGGGCAGGCCGTTAACGAAAGCCTCTGTTTTTGGGAGTTTTCGTTAACTGTAACAATGTGAAATTAACGAAAAGTCTCGATTTTCGAGGTCTTCGTTAACGCGTGTATCGAAAACGCCGGCAAAACCCCCGAATTCGATACCCTCCCCCGCCCTCGCGCGACAAAAACGCATTTGTGTTACTATATTTAAGTCAAAGTAAGAATAAGGGGTTCTCACATGATTGATTTTTATAATGCGTTTATCTCATACAAGCACGCAAAACTCGATTCGGAGATCGCTGAGCACGTTCAGAAGAAGCTCGAGCATTTCCATGTTCCGCACAATCTGAAGAAGAAGATCAAGCACCAGAAGATCACGAGGATCTTCAGGGATAAGGACGAGCTGCCGATCACAAGCGACCTGACGGAGACGATTACCGATGCGCTGCAAAAGGCGGAGTACCTGATCGTTATCTGCTCGAAGAACACGAAGGAGTCGGTATGGGTCAAGCGCGAGATCAACACGTTCCTCAAGACGCATACTAAGGACCAGGTACTGACCGTTCTTTGCGACGGCGAGCCGGAAGAGGTCATTCCCGAGGAACTGCTTTCCGAAGTAAAAGAGTACGTTGACGCGAACGGCGTGCTGCACAGGATCCGGGTGCCGAAGGAGCCGCTGTCCTGCGACTACAGAATGAAGAAGTCAAAGGCGGACAGAGAGGAGCTTCCGAGACTGGCATCTGCACTGCTGGGCTGCTCTTACGATGAGCTCCAGAGAAGAAGAAGACAGTACAGGATCAGACGTGCGGCGATCGTCGTTGCGGCTGTGTTTGCGGCGCTGGTTGCTTTCGGAAGCTATATGTCTTACAGCTGGAAGAAGATCGATGAGAGCTACATTGAATCGCTCAGGAGCAGGTCCATGTATCTGGCGAATGAGTCGAGGCAGCTGCTCGAGGAAGGCAAGAGAGCCGATGCGATACTGCTTGCGCTTGCGGCGCTTCCGCAGGATGGCAATGACAAGATGCCTGAGACGGCTGAGGCGGTGCGTGCGCTTACGGATGCAACGGGTGCATATGAGGCAGCCAAGGGCAATCTCTACTATGAGGCAACCTGGAATTACAAGACAAAGAACATCGTCACCCGGGTGATCCAGTCTGATGAGAAGGTTTATCTGGCTGCGCTTGATCTGGTCGGCACAGTTTATTGCTGGGACTTAAGAACGCATGAAGAGCTTTTCGAGATTGCGCTTGATAAGAAACCTGAGAATATCCTGTTCATGGGAGAAGAGTCCCTGCTCATCGTGCTTAACGACGGCGTTGAGGCATATAACATCCCGACAGGTTCACTCATGTGGGAATATGAATTCAGTTCGTCGTTTACGCGGGAAGATGATGTTTATTATGTGGATAATTCCGTGTATTTCGATGACACTCAGGGAAGCGTGGTAAAACTGTCTGCCAGAGACGGTTCCGTTCAGGAATCATATCAGGTATTAGAAAAGTCATATGTCGCTGCCATTTCTTGTCTGGCAATATCTCCGGACGGAACAAAGATCTCTTTCACAGACGGTTTTGCTTTTGGCAATGGTTTTGAGGTGCACGTTTATGATACTGTGACCGGTACAGATACCGTGGCTCAACTTGAAGCTTATGGAGTCTCCGATATCAGGTTCATCGACAATGACCGCCTATGCGTAATAGGCAATGCCGGGGACTCGCTGTCTTCGGCCGATTACGGTGACAACATGTCATATCTGCAGTCGGCATATAAGAACTTCTATTGCTTTGACAGCTCGATGAATCTGCTCTGGGAAAATGAACTTGTATATAATGACGTCTCCTCAGGTTATGACATATTCTATCTGCCTGCCAGAGATGCTGTCGTTCTCTATATCGGAAACACTGCCGTCATCTGCGATGCTGCAACCGGAGTGATCTCCAATACTTACAGGACCGGGACTTCGATCGTCACCGTAGACGACTGGAACAACAACGCCCTGCCCGAATTTGTATGCAAGGGCGGAGAATATCTGCTCGCGATCAACGACAACGAAGATGATATGGCGTGCATCAATGTCTCTGATTCTGATATCGCATTCGGAATGATCGGCGAGACGATCCTTCAGGTTCCTGAAGACGGCAGTGACATTATTGCTTACGATCACAATGTCCGTGACACTGCATTTGAGTTTGTTGACAATGATTATATTGTCGGTTCTTCTTTCCAGGTCAGCTGCGCCGATGATGAATTCCTTGTTATCGCGGCAAGAGTAGGCGACACCAGCGATATGCGCATAACCGTTATCGATCCGTACACGGGCGAACTCATTTTCACAAAAGACATCCCTGATGTCACACTGTATCTGACTACCTTTGATATCGAACGCTTAGGTGACTGCTTCTATGTATATGGCGGTGAGGCTATCTATGAGATCGATCCGTATAAGGAGACGGTTGAAACGCTCGATTTTGAAGTGGATTGGTCAACTACCATATCTCACGGCAAGATCATCACATGTGAATTGACTGAGAATGAGATAACCCTGGAAGTATTTGACATTGCTGACGATCATACGGATTATGTCTCGGAAGACAATTTCAAAAACCTTGACTGGACAATGCTTGGTTATTGCTATTACACTCCGGAGATCGACACTGTTTTTATTCCCATGGGATCCCGCTTGTTCGCAGCAGACCTCGAGGCTGAAGAGATCCGTGAGATCGATCTGCCTGATGCGTGGGCAGATAAACAGTACTTTAATTTCTGTGCGACAGCTTCAGAAGACGGTTCAAAGATCGTCATAACTGACGGCAACAATGTATTGGTAACAGACGGATCTTACGAAGAGCTGTTCGTAACACGCTGCAGTTATACCCGCCGTTTCGGCGTTACTTTCAGAGACAATGTCATGTATCTTGTAGAAGACAATTATCTCTATCTCTACGATGTTGGCACGGGAGATGTTTTGGGCATGTATATGGTAACCATTTACGGATCCGGCGAATCAACATTCTACTTCGATGACGAGAGTCATTCGCTGTTCATTCAGACCGGCGATCAGATCAGCATTTTCGATACCAATGTATGGGTTGAGACTGCCTGTATCTTAGATGCGTACTGCTATCATCCGGGCTCGCAGAACATCTATCTGTACTCATTTGAGAGAACCGGTGAATGCTTCGCCGGATACATCAAGCGTTATACGACTGAAGAGCTGATCGAGAAGGGCAAAGAGCTCCTGGCAGGCCGCGAGCTCGATGAACTCACGAGGAGTAAGTACGGTCTGTGATCTTTTTCGAAGTCTTCGAAAAAAGATTCCCGCCAAGTCCCCGAAAAAGCTTCCGCTAAGTTCTCGAAAAAACCGCAGATAAAAAAGCAAGCCGTTCATCCGAACGGCTTGTATGTTTTTGCGAAGATATCTTTGTTGATGATGTAGATGTCGTGCTCGTCGTCTGCCCTGACTGCGATGTAATCGTCGATGTCGCCCGCATAGTATTTGTTATCGGTCCAGGTTGTGAAGAGCTTGACGGGCTTTGTCAGGGGCTCTGCGAAGACGACTTCGTTGCCTGATGAGCGGACGGCCTTGGCGTACGGGAGAACGAGCTTGATCTCGCCTGTGTTTATGTTTTTGATACGCGGAGCGTAGTCGAAGTCCCTGCTGTATGCCATGCCCGTGAACTTGTAGCTGTTGTCGAGCTTGAGCTTCTTGATGGGATAGATCTCGCCGTCGACACCGATCATGAGGTAATCGTCATCTTCGATGACCATGTCGACGTCTCCTTCGAGGGTTCTGATGTTGATCGAACTCTTGATCGGGAATACGTCAGAGAGCTTAACCGTACCAAGTGTCTGTGAGATCTTCTTGTAGCGTCTCATCTTGGCCGTGTTAAGAGTCGTATCCTTCGCATAGATAACGAGATACTTCTCGTAGTACTGCTCCATTCTCTCAGCGAGAGTATCGTCTGCAGACTTGGTGAGAAGCTCGGGTCTTATGGTGCCGCCGGCCTTCAGGATGTGTCCGCCGCCGCCGCCGATCCCTTCAGCAAGGAATGCGGCCAGATCGTTGGCGTAAACTTCCTTAGAGCAGCTTCTTACAGAGAACTTGATCTCGTAAGGAGCGATATAGTATGCAAGGCACACGTCAACATTCTCTGTCTCAAGTGCGAAGTCGCTGATGACACCCAAGATCGACGGGTCACAGGCGTCAGACTTGATGACCATGTATCTGTTGCTCTCGTGATATTTGTAATTGAGGATGGCCTTACCCGTGATCTGAAGTTCGTCGAGCGAGATGTTGGAGTTGACCATCTCGGTGATGATGCTCTTGTTGTAGATGAGGGAGTCCATCATATCCCGGTCCAACGGGTGCGAGACTTCCGACAGCCTGTTGGTATCTGTGTAAAGACCATAGTAGAGTGCGGTTGCGACCATCTTGTCTTCGTTGGGCTCATAGCCTTCTTTCTTGAGCATGTCCCAGACAACGGTAGCGCAGCTGCCGATCTCGCTGTTGATGTGAGTAAGCTTTTCAGGGATCTTGGAATTCTCGATCCTTCTGTGGTGATCGATGATGGCAACTCTCTTGGCACTTGTCATGGTTACGTTCTTCTCGCCGTACTGACAGTCGACAGTGATGAGCAGGTCGGGGTCCTCGCTGATAAAAGGTGCATATTCGATCGGGATCTCGAGCTTCTGAACCATGATAAGCAGATTGCTCTTCTTAATGGCATTTCTGCCTCTGTAAATGAACTTTGCTTCTTTGCCGTTCTTCGCGAAAAACCACTTCAATGCGAAGCCCGACGCAAGCGCATCTGCATCCGGATTATCGTGACACTGTATCACGATATTTTTATAGTTTAAAAGTTCTTTAAGTTCCATGCACCTACCACCGACTTTTTCAGAGTCACCATAGCATTGTATCAAAATTCATGAGCAATAACACTATAAAAATTAAGTGGTCATAAACATGTTATAATCAACTCACGGTATCACTCAATTATTCACACCTAACATCATTTATAAGGGGACATCAGGTATGGGATACGACATTATCAAACTCGTCTTTGCCGGTTTGGCAGTTATCATCTCGATCATCGTTCTCGCGTGGAGATTCTCAGGATTTTTCAGCGATAAGAAATAACGTGCGCTTTATGCACTTATAGCTTCAACAACAGGTTCGATGTAGGACTTGTCCGTCCAGTCGCGGCCTTCTAATTCATCGCCTTCCATCAGAGCCTGTTCCCACACTTCCCTGTCCTTGGGATCCTTCTTGCTAACAGAGCTTCTGAGCATCTTGCAAAGCATTCTGTCGCCAAATGACATTGATTTAAGGTCATAAGCACCTCTGCAGTAATAGACGGGAATACCTTCAAGTTCGCCTGTCATGTTTCTCTTAATTACTTCATCAACGAATTCCTTAACATACGGTGATGCGCCGCAGGTATAAGCAATGATCTTACTGCCTGTGAGTTTTCCGATGTTCTTTTTAAGAAATGAAGTAAACGCAAATCCCGAAGCATAGATGCCGCCTCCGACGATCACCACGTCGCATTTTGAAGCTTCATCGATGTTCACGTCCTTAACCGGTACGCACGGAAAACCCGTAGCCTCCGAGATCCACTCAGCATATTTCTTCGCAGCTCCATACTTGGATTTATAGATGATTATTCCTGTCATTTAAATTACCTCTGTAAGATTTTTCTCTATCGCAGTGATAGTCTTGATAGTCGTCTTAATGTCCTTTTCAGGGATGCCCGAAAACATCTGCGCCATAACATTCATGCTCATCTCGTTGTTCTTCTCACAGAACCTTTTGCATTTTTTAGTCAGAACGATGCGCTGTTTTCTCCTGTCGCCGGCATCTTCCCTGAACTCAACAAAACCTTTTGCCTCAAGCTTTAGAAGGATCTGCTTAACGTTCTGGTGCGAGCTTCCCAAAACCTCCGACAACTCCTTTATCGTCGGCGGTTCTTTGCACATGTTTATGCACACGATCGCGAAAAACTGTTTCCAGCTGATCTCCTTCATCATGCCGTCTGCCATCGCCTGAAAGCGGTTCTCGAATGCGCTCAAAAGGCCGAGCAGATAATAACTCGACGGGATCCCTTCAAAATCCAGGCGGTCGCTCTTTACCATTGCTTCAATGCTCATAATGTGTCTCCTTATTCCCTTCTTGGATGTGTGTTGCTTCCTGATAGGTAATATATTACCCGATATAGTAACATGTTACCTTTTTGTTGTAAAGCGGTGGTTTGAAGAGGAATGGTTTTCGGGCGCGGGGAAGAATATAAAACTATTGCGTTTTATATTAAATGCCCTGAAAAACTGCGAAAAAATATAAGGATTTGAGATTTCTTATATTTTTTGGTCAATTTTACGCGCATTTAATATAAGGCGGCTGGCCAGGGCGGCGGAGCAGATGGCGGCGGGCCAAGTGCGTGAAAAGCGGGGTGCAATGCAGTTTACGACAGCAAAAGTGCCGTTCGCGACACTTTGGTATTTGACGCCGGGATATCAGTTACTATTACGGTGTCAAAAGCAAAACGCAAACAAAACGGAGGAAAACAGTTATGGATTATGTAAAAGGTTGTGACATCAATGTCATTTCAAAGTTCTGGTTAAAGAGG
>JAILHX010000105.1 GCA_024695565.1 Saccharofermentans sp.
TATAAAACTTACTCATGAATACCCCCTGCGTGAATCATACGCTCGATCATTCAAGACGGTCAAAACTTGACTGATATATGTGTATATCATATCAGAAATTCCGGGACAAAATGCAAAAAGTTATGATTTGTCCATCTGATGCTCTTACAAATTCTTACAGATGCAAGTGCCAGATAAACTGAACCTCATTTGCTATATCAGGCTCTGAGTCGTAAGCATTCATAACATAAGACGTATCTCAGCTGTCTGTGCTGAATCTCAACACCAACCGGTTTATTATTCCTTCCTCATTTTTTCCTAACTAAGATACTTCATCCAAAACGCTCTTATAATTCCTTCACATACTTGTTCGTGTGTATTTATTGTGTATGTGATCCGGCTTAAGTGTGTTAGTTTTAAGATTACTCACCGCCGACCGTTATCCAGTCTCCGGTATCAGGATCCTGCATGGTAAATACGGTCAGTCCCACAGAATCAGGATCGTCCCTGCTGACCTTCACGTGATAATACCCGAACTCTTCATATACAGTACCGTTATCAGTTTTGACTTCGGCATAATTAACCGATATATGCGAATCATATACTTCGCCGTCCTTGTCTTTTCCAAGACCTTCACCCGGATATTCCAGACCTTTGTAAGAGACGATCTTCCCGTCCAGCTGATCAAAGAAGTGTTTCCACTCGCTCTCGAGATTGTGGTGAGCGCTAACATCAGGAGCGAACAGTTCACAAAGACTGTCGATATCCTCATTTTTCAGGTATTCGAAAACCTGTTCCGCATATTCTCTCTCACCCGTCTTCGGATCGTCGTTAATGATCTTAGCGGCATTATCCACTATCTGACATCCTGCCAGCGAGAGAAGCATTACAAGGCTCATTAAAAGAGCCGCGATCCTTTTATGATTCATTCTGCTTGTCCAATCTTTTCTGCATAACGATTGCATCGCTATAAGCATTACTTGCAAACCAGTAATTCTTAATTACCCCAACATCAGAAAATCCCATTTTACGGTAAAGCGCAATGGCTGCCTTGTTATCGGCAATAACTTCCAGTTCAATATTCATAAGATTCATTTCCCGCGCGCGTTCAATGATCTCTGTCATGAGCCTTGTGCCTATCTTCTTATTCCAATAGTCTTTTCGAACTGAGATCGAGAACTTTGCATTATGATGCAGTCTTGATCCGGGATAGCCGTCCAGTTCTGCCCGGGCAATGATCTCATCCCCAACAAGGGCAATCAGGATCACGCTGTTATCTGCGTCATGGGCAGCCTGAATGCGCCGCCTCACAGCTTCGACCGGCACCATCTTAAACCCGTTTGCTCCATGCATGAGATTATCTGATTCTCCACCGACGATATTCAGATAGGAGATCATCTCCTCAGCATCATCAACTACTGCTTCTCTAACAACTATATCTGCAAATTCCATTAGTCACCTCACTGATCAGAAAAAATCACATTGGATATCCCACTTGTTCAGTTCCTTGCTGTAGAAAAAGTATAAACTTCCGCTATCAACTATGTTTAGACCGACTTTATTATCTGATGATATCTGAAGGATAAACTCATACTTCTTATCCCAGTCTCCTGCTTGGATGTAAGAAGGATATCCGCCAACTTTGTGTCCCGAATAATCCTTAGTATGTATATCCTCGTAGTATTCTATTCCTTCGCTGTTTTCCAGTTCAATAACAGCATCTTCCAATTCAGGATCTATCCCGCCATCCCACTGGGGACAATCATCTTCAACAAGTTCCGGTTTCAAAGGAAAAGACTTCATGCCCTCGCATTCCCAAGAGCAGGCTTCCAAACCTTCTATAGAATCATAAGTCTCTATATGAAAATAACCCGACAAATCAAGAAGATGTTCCCTGTAATTCTTCGAAATAAAGACATTGCACAGTTTCACATCAGAAATCTGCTGCGGAACATAATCTAAATAACCGGTAAATATACTGGCAAGCGGAAGCATCTCATTGCCATCTTTATCTTTGGGCAGAGTATCGCTTGGCAGTTTCCATTTAACTGCGCCGATCCAGCTCTCACCTATCTCATTAGTCGGGCGAAAACCGCCTGCCTGGAATACTACAGCTTTTCTCATCAATCTTGCTTTAAGCTCATCAATATCCATATTATCCCCTTTATGTATAGTAAATCAGCAGACCAGATTCACTTCATCCCAATCCTCATCGGAAAATAACCATTCAAATGCATGGAATCTTCTTTCGGCGATTATCTCGAGTCTTTGAAGTTCCAAATCGCTTAAGGATGGTATAGTTTTTCCTCTTACTATAAAGTCCCCTTTTTCCATATCGAAACCTTTATATCTTTTCAGGTAGTTAAAAGTTTCCTGGCCGAAATTTTCAATTATTGCATTCTTAATCTGCGACGATTCAGTTTTTTCATTTCTGGCTACAATACAACGCCAGTACCAAAGCATGGCTATTTCACGGTGTTTTAATATGTTAGATTCCGGAACATCTTTACAAAACTCAATCAGTTTTTCAGTCGTATGATCTGGTCCGATTCTAAGCGGCGGATGCAGATCTTTTGTTACATACCTATCGTAATCAGTCAGTTTATTGACGAGTCCAATGCTCCATAATAGCGGTTCTATGCATTCATAATCGTTAGCCAGAAAAAGGATCTCGATATTTGTGTCTTTATTTATAGGCTGCTCGAAAATACGTTTCTCTTCATCAGAAAAACTACCATAGTAATCTTTCCGCTGCGTCCATCCCAAAATATCCTGCCGCTGTTGCTCTCTTCGTTCCAAGGTGTAACTTACTCCATCAAGTACACTTTTTTCCAGCCAGCAACGATCTGTAAAACACAACAAGCAGACTATTCTTTTTATGATTTCTTCTTTTGTCTTCATAGGCTAAATTCAAATTAGTAATAGCATCTGCTATTAACGATCCGGGACTAGACTTTGATACGGTTATTATATCATTCCTGAAAGCTCACCATTTTCTGAGAAATAACTCCAAGTCTCTTATCAAATCAACCCCGCTCGTTCAAAACTATTTGTGCCCTGTCCTGCGAAATACTAATAACTTCATCAAGATCTTTCTGCCCCGTAAAATAGGCCGGCATCTCTTCAGCCAGAATAGCACTTATTGAAGGATCTGTGGATTGAACTCTTGAGCAGCTCAGAACTATCTGCTCAAGTTTGTTGATATCATTTTCGGAGAACATCA
>JAILHX010000109.1 GCA_024695565.1 Saccharofermentans sp.
GGATACAGATTCATGGAGATTCGGAACCATATATTCATCTTCAAGACCGATCTTTGCAGAGTTGATGGAGCTCTCGAGAAGTTCTCCGTCCTGATGGCAGCTGAACATCTTGAAGACATAGTATGTAGGTGTCTTGATCATCTTATCGCCTTCAGTCAGGATAACAGCCTGAAGAACGTTTACAAGCTGCGCGATATTTGCCATCTTGACGCGCTTGCAGTGCTTGTTAAAGATATTGAGGTTAATGCAGGCGATAAGCGCATCCCTGATCGTATTCTGCTGATAGAGGAAGCCGGGGTTGGTTCCTTCTTCAACGTCATACCATGTGCCCCACTCGTCTACCATGAGACCGATCCTGCAGTCAGGGTCATATCTGTCCATGATGGCAGAATGCTTCTCGATGAATTCTTCCATGCAGAAGGTCTTGGCAAGAGTCATGTACCATTCTTTGTCATTGAATCCTGTGGCACTTCCCTTGTGATCCCAATCGTAAGGAAGCGTGTAGTAATGGAGTGTGAGTCCATCCATGTAACCGAAGTTCTGAGGGAATGAACCCTGCTGTCTGAAGCACTCGTGAAGCATCGTCTCAGTCCAGTTATAGTCCTTATCCGTAGGACCTACCGCAATCTTCTTGATCTTCTTGTCGGGATTGTACTGCTTTACAAAAGACTGATAGTGCTTATAGAGGTTTGCGTAGTACTCAGGAACCATGTTGCCTCCGCAGCCCCATGTCTCGTTGCCTACTGCGAAGTAATCTACTGTCCAGGGCTTCTCCCTGCCGTTAGCTCTTCTTAAGTCAGCCATGGGTGACACGCCGTCGAAGGTCATATACTCGACCCACTCGCTCATCTCTCTGACAGTACCGCTTCCGACATTACCGTTTACGTATGTCTTGCAGCCAAGCTGTTCTGCAAGTTCCATGAACTCGTGTGTACCGAAGCTGTTATCTTCGGTAACGCCGCCCCAGTTGGTGTTGATCATCTTCTTTCTGGATTCCTTGGGACCGATGCCGTCCTTCCAGTGATACTCATCAGCAAAGCATCCGCCCGGCCAGCGGAGAACCGGTATCTTCATCTCCTTCAAGGCTTCAACAACGTCGTTACGCATTCCGTTCGTATTGGGGATATCGGAATTCTCGCCAACGTAAACACCTTCATAAATGCATCTTCCGAGATGCTCAGAGAAGTGTCCCTGGATCTCAGGATTGATGTGACCTAATTCCTTACCGGTATTGATGAACAGATTGTACATATTGACCTCGCTTATTCTTTATTCTCAGGATTATCATTTTCGGGTCCTGCATAGACAGGAACATCTCCCATTATAACAACAGGATCGTTATTAGTATCTATGGGAGACACCTTTTTCTTTCTTTTCGACAGGATAACAAAAACGACTATTGCTATCACGAACAAAACAACGAAAACGCATGTAATAACAACAGCACGCAGGATACGGTGAGCATTCTGCACGGGTGTTCCCGTAACGCCCTCATCCTTATTGTCGAAAACTATCTCCACAACGTCTTTTACGAACTGCTTTCTGACAAGAGGATCAACATCGTTGGCAATAATAACGGCATTGCTGGTTTCTTCATCAGCAATACATATAATGACTATCTGGTCTTCAGATACAAAATACCTGTAGTAACCGGAGATTTCATAAGCATCGGTATATGTGTAATACTTTCCGAGCAGAGCATTAATAGAGTCTTCTTCCAAGAAAATGCTCGGGTTGCCTGCTCTGGCTGGAGATATAAAGCCAAGAGCAATATAGAGCTCAGATGTAAAAGTCTTCCGGTCAGGATCATATATGTGGATATAAGGGGAATTATATTCTTCAAGCAACAGTTTTTTGAGAGATGTGCCTGTCTCATCCTTGATCAGGTCCAACATCTTATCATAGTTATTCGTAAGATCCTTCTCGCTTATATCGCCTTCCTCGTAAAGCTCGTACATTATGGCTTCACCAAGTATCTGATAGTAAATATCTTCGTCATAACAATCTTCATAGGAATACAGCTGTTCCATGCTGTCACCATAGAAGAACTGATCTGCCATATTTTCAGATATATTTCCATAAAAACTGCCAGATGTAACACCATAAGTGTCAAACGTCGTCTGAAGCGACCTGTTTACAACATAGGCATCATCATCATCCATGAGGATCTGGGTACTCCATATCAACTGCCAGCAAGGCAAAGTGTATACATTGCTAAAGATGACATCATATTGTTTAGCCTTCTTATCGTCAGGATACTTTATCTCGATCATCGTTTGGGCAACAGAAGAACCATCAACTTCTTTGATATAGCCCATGTCTTCACATATCTCAAAGTTTTCAGGATTTATGCACGCTAATCTCAAAAACTCTCCATAGGTGATCTCAATTTCATCAGTAGAAGTCTCGAGATAATATTTGCCCTTATCTTCATATACCATTCTTTGCGGCTTATCGCGGTCAGGACCATACATCGCCAGATATTCAGGTACGGGAAACTGGGGCTTATTCGGTGCCACAGTAAAAATCCCGACGAGCATGGAAGCAACGTATGCCACAACCAATCCAAGTACGACAAACAATTTTACTTTCATAATAATCTCCCCTTATACTGATTCAATTAAAAATCAATTATATCAGAGATTTATGAATTAACTGAATAGCAAATCCCAATAATTACCTGTAACCGTAGTAAAGTTCAGGAGAAGTATAAGGGGCCTTGATCTTGCCATAGGCAATTACATTGCCTGCATTGCCGCTTGCAGAAACATTCAGGAAATCAGCCTTTGTACTGATGTCGCCCGTTGACTGGTCCAAAGCATATTCCAGTTCATTCGGAGTTTCCTTCAGTGCAATTATGCAGACCTCAAAGTCATGTGTTCCCGGCGGATAAGGTCCGACGTAATCTTCTGCATCGGTATAAGCTCCGTAATCCAAGTGGGTGACATCGACTATCTCATACCAGAAAAGCCAGTTATTGGTTGACACATCCATCATAATTACCGCATAGCAGCTGGCGCCATCAACAGCCGCCCAGGTAAGCTCAGGGGAGTTATTTCCTTCCATATAGCCGATCTCAGTAATCCATTCTCCGTCAACTATGCTCTCGGATGTGATGTCAATTGCGGGAAGACTGTCCAGATAGACCTTGGTCCCGTCTATCTCTGCGCCCATTGCTACATCGTAGTCAAGTTCAGGAATCTGCACTGCATCCATACCAAAGCATATCGTAATGGCCTCACCTGCCGCGTCAAAATCAAAATACAGTTTGCCTGAATCCGTAACGGCGCCGCCTGTAATGTTGAGTTTTTTATCTGTTATTTCGGATCCGTTTACCAATGAGAGCTTTGCTGAAGTCCCCGCCATTACAAAGCGGCGTTCTGTTGAGGTGTAGTCACCATTTTCGAGATTAAATGAGAAAAGGCCCATATTCTTAAGGATCTTGATATAGAGCGTTCCTGAAGAAGCCTCTTCTCCCATCAGCTTATTTATTGTCTCCTGGTCAAGTGAATCGCACTTCCAGCAAGTGCCTCTGATTATCGTGTTGTCCACTTCGCAAGCAGTTATAGTATCTTCAAGAAGATCCCACGCTCCGGTCTCCCTGTTAAAGTAATAGACCGAATTCTTGGATACAGTCTGGGGAA
The DNA here is from genome assembly GCA_024695565.1 of Saccharofermentans sp. The sequence goes on from JAILHX010000109.1 coordinate 3,645, forward strand.
GCACACCGTCCAGATCACCTGCCTGATAATTGAGACTTACTGTATCTCTTGCGATGTACTGTCCGCCAAACTCAGAATCTGTAACAGATTCGAAGTTATGTGATGTTATCTGTACGCCTGTAGCGCCTTGAGCGGTCAATGCTTCAATGATCCTGCTGTCTTCTATTCCCGTCTCAGGGGCCTTTGCCTGCGTAGTACAGCCGGTCATTATTCCGAGCAAAACACTGACTGTTATAAGTCCTGATATAAGCCGTTTATTAAGCATAATAAAACCTCCCTAGAAGCAGACTATCCTGATTTAAGTCTACTTCGGGAGGTTAATTCAGGTTAGAAATATACTCATCGATAATAGTAATATCTGCACAACGTCAGGATTTTCTGTACCTGGAAGGAGTTATTCCGACGTTCTCTTTGAAGACCTTGGTAAAGTAATTAGGATCCGGATATCCGACCCTGTCTCCGATCTCGCCTATAGGGAGTTCCGTCTTAGTAAGCAGGATCTTTGCCAGATCAAGCCTTAAGTTAAGAAGATACCCCAGGCACGTCATTGAAGTCTGCTTCATGAAGATATCATTCAGCTTGTTTCTATTGATCGCAAACTCTTTGGTAATCGTTGCGAGAGAGATGCTCTCACCCAAATGAAGTTCAAGATATTCAGCAATCTTCGAGAACTGTTCCTTATCAGAATCTTCAGAGTATTCATCTTCCGGATCGACGAGGTAATAGGAATAAACAATAATATGAAGGATCTCCATCAGGAAAGACCTGCTTCTGCAAGGCCAGAATCCGTCTCTCTGCGCTTTAAGCTGATTGTCCATTGAGTTAAAGAGAAGCTTTATCTGCTTAAGCGCATTTGCAGGAAGAGGAATCACGCACTTGTTCTCGTCGCTCAAAAAGACTCTGATGAGAAAGTAATCCTGATATATTACCTGTCCGACAGTCTCATCGAATTCTCCGGAATCGATCCTCTCATACGTGAATTCGTCTCTGATAGCCGAGGGTTTGAAGAAGATGATGTCTGCCTTAACGGATTTGACGGTCTTATAGCAGATATTGTCTTTCTGACTCAGCATTATAAGCGCCGGCGCCTTGACTTCACCCTCATAAAGGTCAGTCTTCACATCAAGAACACCCTTCTCAAGGATAATTATCTTATAAGTAGTCTCATCATTTATATATTCAGGCAGAGAATCGTAAGCAGAACTGTAAATGTCTACTATCCTGTCCCAGCCATCCCAATGGCACTCAGTGCAGAGCTTCATCTGAATTACCTCATAATTAGTATTCTGTGCTAATTATCCTATTAACGTCTATCTATGGCAAATTGCTCAAGACAATGTTTCTGTATTAAATCGCGAAAAAAGTATGCAAAAAATACAGAAAAACGGGAATCTCTGTATTTTTCGAGGCGGTTTTCGCGAAAAAAATACAGAAGCAAATATAAACCCTGCTGCATAAAACAACAGGGTTCATCAAGATAATTGGTGCAGATGGCGGGACTTGAACCCGCACGAGATTGCTCCCACTAGCACCTGAAGCTAGCGCGTCTGCCAATTCCACCACATCTGCGTGCGGGTTAAATTTTATAACAAGCGCTTTGATTTTTCAATAACTGCCGAAGGTCATAATGTCCTTTGAAGTAAAGCACACTAATATTATAATCGTCCTATGAACAGTATCAGTGTCTCCGTTACAGATCTCGCCTCATATGTATCACGCCGTGGCAACCTCGCCGGCGGTTCTTACGGGTCTGTGTCCGGTGCCGAAGGAACGAAGCTCCATCAGAGGGTTTTCGCAGACCTGAAGAAGGCATACGGTGACATTGTCATCACTGAAGAGGCGCTTATCTACGATTACATATCTGAATCAGGCCTGGTCCTGTCTGTCAACGGCAGGTTTGATGCCATGATGCTAAGGCCCGGCAAGGCGCCCATGCTGTTTGAGATCAAGTCGTTTAACTCGACCAAGGAGAGCTTTGAGGCGCTCGTCCGCCCTGAACACGTTACACAGCTTAAGCTCTATGGATCTATGTATCTGCTTACCAATTCCGATGTCCTTGATATCAGTCTGACACTGCGCTATGTGTCGATAACGTCACTCGAGAGCTTCGAGAACACTTATTCGATGTCCTACGAAGAGGCTGAGAAATACTGGGAAGAGATCTGCTCTGAGTACTGTACCTTCGCGCAGACCCTTCTGGACTACCATAACAGCCTTATGGATACTGTATCGCTGATCAGGTTCCCGTTCGAATCGATAAGACCCGGTCAGAAGGAATTCATGAAGAAGGCTTTGCTGGCGCTCAATTCACAGGAAGCTTTCTTTGTTGAGGCGCCTACGGGAATCGGCAAGACAGTATCAGTCCTCTATCCTGCCGTTAAGGGCCTTGTTAAGAACAGATACGACAAGATCTTCTATCTGACGGCTAAGGAAGCTACAAGAGGCGTTGCCGAAGCCACTCTGAATGCCATGAGAAGATCGGGACTTATCATCAGATCAATCACTTTGAGATCAAAAGAGAAGATGTGTCCTTACGGCACTGAGTGTGATGCCAAGTTCTGCCCGCTCGCCAAAGACTACTACGGCAAGCTCAAGGCTGCCCTGACAGAATCACTTGTTCTCGATGAGATAACTCCTGAGAAGATAACAGAGATCGCACTAAGACACGGCATCTGCCCTCACGAGTTCATGATAGACACGATGAATTACTGTACGGTCATCATTGGCGATTACAATCACGTCTTCAGTCCGAGAGTGTCGCTCATAGAGAAAGAACCCGGCAATCAGAGGATCGCGGTCCTTGTCGATGAGGCCCACAACATGATAGACAGAGGGCGTGAGATGTTCTCTGCTTCGTTCTCCCTAAGTCTAATAAACGAGATGATCAATGATTTCAAAGGGCGCGACACGAAGATAGAGACGATGATCCACCAGCTGCGCAATTACTTCGTTAACATCGGCACGTGTTTTGATTCATCCAGTTCCTGCTTTAAGCTCATGGAAGAAGCAGACGAGCGCAAGGTCTTAATGACCGAGAACTGGGAAGCCATGAAGCAGCCTCCGAGGCAGCTCTACGCCAAACTGTGGTATACGATCAGAAGGCTCTCGCCTATCATCGATAATCTTGAGCAGGGTCAATGCAGGAAGACTGCGGTCAAGTTCTTCTTCGAAGCCAGGTATTTCCTGACGGTATTGGAGCACTATTTTGACAGCGCTTACATCACAACGGCTTCACGTGAGAACGGGGATATAACGCTGACATTAGACTGCCTCGACTGCGCATCCAAACTGGATTCGATAATCAAGGACAGAATGTCGGTCATATTCTTCTCTGCTACATTTACGCCTTACGAGTATTACCGCAACTGCCTGGTCGGACCTGACTGTGATTATTCCTCATTCTTAAGACTGCCCTCGCCCTTCCCGCCCGAGAATCTCGAGATCATGATCGACTCTGATATATCGACGACATATAAGAACCGTTCAATGACCCAGAACGAACTCGCTGAGAAGATATTTGAATGTCTCAAGGATATAAAGGGCAACCACATGGTATTCTTCCCTTCTTTTGAGTACATGAACCAGATAATGCCGAAGATCAAACAGGAACTTGATGCTTACGGCAGAAAAGACTATAAGATCATCTCCCAGATCGCAGAGATGAACAGTATAGAGAAGGAAGATTACCTAAGCGCGTTTACCGAACCTTATGACGGCCTTCTAATCGGCGCCGCTGTACTGGGCGGACACTTCGGAGAAGGAATAGACCTCGTAGGAGACAGGCTTACAGGCGTTGTTATCGTTGGCGTAGGTCTTCCCAAGATCACGCCGGAACGTCAGATCTTAAGCAACTATTACTCAGAGAAATTCGGTGACGGTTTTGCATTCGCATACAGATTCCCGGGCTGGCAGAAGGTCCTTCAGGCCGTCGGAAGAGTTATCCGCACAGAAACAGACACAGGTTTTGCGCTCCTCATAGATGAGAGGCTGGCAAAACCTGAGTATATAATGCTGTATCCTGATCACTGGAAGATCTGAACTGTTTTATTTGAAGGCTCATCTCCGAGAGTGATAACACCTTCAGCTCCTGCTATCTCATAAGTACCCTTTGTACCCTTAACGGCAACGATACCGTCTTCATTGGTACGGATGACTTCACCTTCAGTCCACCATTCGCCCTTAACAAGGCTCTTAAGCTTGTTATAGGCAGGCTTGCATCTGTTATCGGCAGTTACAAGACCGCTGGGCGCATTAAGCCATGCTCCGTCAGCAAAATCCCAACCGGTGATCGCCTTGATATTAGGATCAGCAAACAAGATCCTGTACATTTCTTCCCATTCTTTTGCTTGTCTGGCTTCGCCTTCAGGTGTAGTAGGCCACTCATCGACCTGCCAGTCGTTAAGATCTTCGATATAAGCCGGCATGATCTCACCGGATATGAGAGTATTCTCGGTAAAGTGGATGGGGATCCCGAATCTTCCGAATCTCTTCAATACGTCTCTTAACTTCTCTTCGCCCCAGTAACCCTGGTGCTGGTGAGACTGTATGCCGATCGCGGAGATCTCGACGCCTGCTTCAAGGCACTCTTCAATGAGCTTCTCGTATTGAGGTGAAGTATTAAAGTCGTTGATCAGGAACATTCCGTCCGGATTTGCTGCTTTTGCGGCAGCGAAAACCTCCTTAACGAGATTGACCCTGCCGTATCTTTTACAAAGTCTCGTGACTGCATTATCGTACTTATCGAAAACCGGCATGATGACAACTTCGTTTATTACATCCCAGATATCGATAACACCCTTAAAGGCAGTTACTTCCCTGTTGATCCTCGCAAGCTGCTTATCCATGATGACTTCGTCAGGATACTGCATAAGCCAGTCAGCGCATACTGTGTGCCAGCAAAGCGGATGTCCCTTTATCGTAACGTTATTGGCGCGCAGGATCTTTGCAGCCTCCATGCGGCTCTCAAATTCGGGATAACCTTCCTGAGGTTCATATCTTCCCCAATAGAAAGGCAGGGTTCCGTAGTTAAGGAGCGCAAGCCACCTCTCAAGTCTTTCCGGATCGCCCTTCTTGCCTTCATATTCAAGGAAATCAAAAGCACCGGAACCGAAGAGGAACTGATGGGATTTCTGGTTTAATACGAGTTCTTTATTGGCAACGGGATTGCCGTTCTTATCTATAACTTTAACAAGGCTCTCACCTATACGGTGTGAAGGGGTAGTTGAAATATTCATGCTCCAAGATCCTTTCGAATTTTCTATTATCGGTTAGATTATAGATTATTCAGGATCGAGAGCGTGTCATATATCTTATCAAAATGTATTGAAAGATAGTCTGTTGTAAAATCTTTTAAATCTTTTTCGGTCTTCTTGTCGGCACTTGATGTAAAAAGCCTCTTCATATCGCATGTGGCAAAGAAGTTCAGTGCCCTTACAGAAGGCTCATCAAGAAGTCTGTTAAAAGACCTGTTCTGATTGCCCGATGAACTTCCGCCTGAGATATTGATCATGTACTTTCCCTGCTTGTCACCGGTAGACTTATACAGCGGATCGTCAAGATCGTAGAGGATCGTAAAACCTGCAATGGTAAGAAGCCTCCAGTTAAAAGCAGAATATATAAGAAGATATTTATCCTTATTATTTGCGAGCATGTAGTAGGCATAAACAGCAAGCTCATATGCTTCCTTAGCATTCTCACTCTGGAGCGTGCAGTCCATAAGACAGGACGAGATGTGAGCAGCAACTGTCATCTGCTCAAGGCTCTCCATGATCTTCGAATTGCTCTCAATGATCGAAGCATCCTTGAGATAGTAGTAACCGTGAGAAACGGAAACGACAAAATCGCAGAGCATATATGGCATCGAGAAGCTTCCGAATGAGCTGCCGGGTTTGGCAACTCCCTTGGCACAGATGGTAATAAGACCCCTGTCTGCCGTAAGCACAGCTAAGAGTCTGTCCTTTTCCTTATACTCGTCGGATTTGATTATTAGCCCGCGGCAATTGAAGGGATCCATTATTCGTCAATATCTTTGCTAAGACCGGTTGAACCGAGCATAGCGTCATTGTTCTGCCAGTCGTTCCTGACCTTAACATAAAGATCGAGATATACTTTGCAGTCTAACATCTTCTCGATGTTTCTTCTGGCAGCCGTGCCGATGCGCTTGATCATCTGCCCGTCCCTGCCGATGATGATGGCCTTGTGGGAATCCCTGTTGCAGATGATATCTGCCTTAATGACTGTCACGGTACGGTCATCACCAGAAGTAATCTCGCCGTCATCATTCTTCTCTTTGAACTCGTTGATGATAACGGCTGTTCCGTGAGGGATCTCCTGGTCAGTATAATGAAGCACCTGCTCACGGATAAGCTCAGCGGCAATGACGCGCTCTGTCTGATCGGTCATGTACTCACTGTCAAAGAGCCTCGGGCCTGCAGGAAGCATCTTGGTAATGACGGAAAGAAGAAGATCTACGTTCTTGCCTGTTTTCGCGCTTATAGGAACAACATCTTCGAAGTTATAGAGCTCTGAATACTTCTGCGTAAGCGGCAGGAGCTTTTCCTGGCCTGCTTCATCGTATTTATTGATCGCAAGGATAACCTTCTTGTTGCTCTGCTTAAGAAGGTCCATAAGTTTCTTCTCAACTGCGCCGGGTTCAGGGAATCTTCCGTCAGCAATAAGAACTACGCAGTCAGCACCGAGAGCAGCCTTGTAAGATCTGTCGACCATGAACTCGCCCATCTTGGAAGTCGGCTTATGGATACCCGGAGTGTCCGTGAATATGATCTGTGTATCTTCAGTGTTGTAGATAGTTCTGATATTAGTTCTTGTCGTCTGCGGCTTGTGGGATACGATTGCTATCTTCATTCCGGTAATGTAATTCAGAAGCGTTGATTTGCCGACATTAGGGCGACCGAGCAAAGCTACCGTTCCGCAGTGCTCACAAGGAGACCCTGCAGGGATCAGGCCTTCAGACTGAACCTGATCTCTATGGTTGTCCATCTCATAGATGTCTTTTATCTCGTCATCGAAAGCAAGATCTAACGCCTTCATTAGTCTCTTCTGACGATCGATCATTATTTTCTCATCAGTAGGATCAATGTGGTCATATCCGATCAGGTGAAGAAGAGAATGGGCAATGAGGAACATCGCCTCGCGCTCAAATGAATGACCGTAGCTCTCAGATTGAGTCTTACATGCCTCGGGATTAATGAGGATATCTCCAAAACAAAGGACCTGATTGCCGTCCTCATCAGTCTCGAAGTCTCCGCTGTCCGGGATCTCAGCGAACTCTCCTTCTCTTAATTCGAGCATAGGGAATGAGAGACAGTCAGTCTCTTTATCAATATCACGCTGTTCCCTGTTGATCTCGCGGATCTCACCGGGAGTTACATATGTCAGTGTCGCATAGCCGTCTCTGAGAGATCTGGCTACCTGAGGTGAACAGTAGTCTTCACCTGTTATCTCTTCACTGAGCCTGATGATAAGGTCATCTAATGAATTCAGAGTATCTTCCGGAAATCCTTCCGCATTGTTAACTACATCAATCCTCATTCAGGGTACTTGATCCTTTCGTGGAAGACGCCTGCATAAACCTGCTTGAACGCTATGACGATGTTTTCGAGGTCATCGAAAGAAAGACCTGAATTAATAAGCTGATCCTGATCGATCTTATCCTTGATAAGCGCACGGATAAGCTGTTCTGCGCTCTGAACGTCTGTTGTCTTCATTGATCTTACAGCTGCCTCGCAAGTATCTGCGAGCATAACGATAGCCGATTCCTTGGAAGACGGAATATGTCCTCTGTATCTGAAGTTGTTGATATCCGGCGGTTCCAATCCCTTGGCCTTGGCATCGTCAACAGCCTTGCGGTAGAAATACGAAGGATATGTCGTGCCGTGATGTTCATCGATGATCTTGATGATTGCGTTGGGCAGTCTCTCCTTCTTGGCAAGCTTAACACCGTCTTCCGGGTGCTTTGTGATTATCTGGACGCTCTCCATAACAGTGAGCCTGTCATGGGGATTGATGCCGTCATGCTGGTTCTCTGTGAAGTATTCGGGATTCTCGAGCTTACCGATATCGTGATAGTATGCCGCTACCTTACAAAGAAGTGCGTCAGCTCCGATAGCTTCAGCTGCAGAGTCTGCGAGGTTAGCTACCATCATGGAGTGGGAATGTGTACCGGAAGCTTCAAGGAACAGTCTCTTGAGCAGATACTGACCGGGCTGGCTCAGGCTGATGAGCTTAACAGGTGAAGCAGCATTGCTTACGAGTTCATAGATAGGAGACAGACCGATAGCTGCTACGAGCGAAGCGATACAGCTTACGAATGTATAGATGAATGAACTTAAGTATTCCGTTCTGGCATTACCGATAAAGAAATTGAAAGTAAGGCTCGCAGCAATGGTTGCAAGCGTCGGGAAGAAGATCAGGGCAGCATTGTTGATGATCTTGTCCGTTCTTCCCGCAAAGATCGAGCAGAGGATGATCCCAACGAGACTTACGAAGAACATCTCGGGATCAAATCCGTACATCGGCCAGATAAACAGAAGGTTTACGACTGACAGGATGATACCGTCCTGTGTGCCGAGATATGTCGCACAAACAGCCGTAAAGAAGATTACGATGCTCAGGAGCGGAGATATGCTCGACAGATAAACCGATGCTCCGACCGGAATAAGGAACGTAACGATGAGCATGTAGAATACCGGCAGGCTGATCTTAAGCTTCTTACGTTCGATATTAAGATAAACGAGCGCGCATGCAGAGATTACCGCAACATACAAAACAGCTCTTAAGAAGATGACTATGTCAAAAGTTGATTCTCTGATGAGCTCAAGTTCAACGAGATTGCTGTAAACGTGCTCGTCAATTATCGCTCCGGCCTCAACAAGTCTTGAACCCTTATCGATCATGACAGGATCGTTGATAACTGCAATATAAGCATTGTTAGCAGAATCCGCAGTTGCCTTCTCATCGTAGATAGTATTAGGTTCGAGGATCGTAGTAAGAACTATCCTCATGCAGTCTGCATACTTCTCATATGAAGGATTCGATTCAATGAAGCCCGTGATCTGCTCATCGATCTTATCAGCAAGGACCACCTCATTAACATCACCGAGCATAATGAGCTCTGCCTGGGAAGTCGTCTTCTCTCTGATATATGTGAATGTATGATTGGACATCTCGAAAAGAACAAGGAGGTCGTCTTTATTGATAGATACCTTCAAGGTCTGCTCAACGCTGAAAGAAAGCTGTGTGGCAGCCTCACCGGGAGTGATGAGATTCGGCGTGTTCCTCGCCTGTGTGTAGGTCTGTCTCTCCTGCTCGGCAAGGTCAAAGAAGTCATCTACTCTGTCAATGCAGTCCTGTGACTGTTTATCCGATCTTACGAAAATGCTCTCAACGGTGTTTCTCGCATTGATAGCTCTTCTCTCAGTCTCATATGTGTCAGCGAAAGTTCTCGGAGCATAAATATCCTGATTTGCTATTGAACCTACTTCGTAGTCATAACTGACAGGAAGTGATCCGTAGAATACCAGGAAAACAATAGTAAGTGCAGCAAGCACCAATGATATTATCTGATGGAACTTAGGTTTTGCGGACTTGGTATTACTCATAATTCGCCTTTGCTCCTCTTCGCTTCCTCATAGGCTTTAACGATCCTTGCAACAAGGCTGTTTCTTACGATATCGGAATCATTGAGACTTACGATCTTAATGCCTTCAACATTAGGCAGTACGGTGATCGCATCCTTAAGACCGCTCTCGATTCCTCTTGGCAGGTCGATCTGCGTAAAGTCACCGCAGACACAGGCTCTGCAGTTTACTCCGAGTCTTGTAAGGAACATCTTCATCTGTTCAGGAGTTGTATTCTGAGCTTCATCAAGAAGCACAAAACAATCGTCCAAGTTTCTGCCTCTCATAAATGCCAGAGGGGATACTTCGATAACGCCCTTGTCGTAGTAGCGCTCGAACATCTCCTGCCCCAAGAGCGCCGAGAGAGCATCATAGATAGGACGCATATAGGGATTGACCTTCTCCTCGATATCACCGGGCAGAAATCCCAAACGCTCGCCTGCTTCGATCGCAGGTCTTGTTAATATGATCCTTGATACTTCCCTTGCCTTAAGAGCCTTAACCGCCATCGCAACTCCGAGGAACGTTTTACCGGTTCCTGCAGGACCAGCGCAGATAACTAATTCAGACTGCTTGAGGGAATCAACATAAAGTCTCTGCCCAAGTGTTCTTGCCTTAATGGCTCTGCCTGAAGGAGTCATGTAGAAGACTTCATCAGAAGTCTTAAGGAACTCTTCAAGTCTTCCTTCCTTGGAAAGATTCATGATATAGAGGATATCCGTCTCATCAATGGCGGAATCATCAGCGAGCTTATCGAGAGCCAAAAGAGCATCCTTCGCACAAACGACATTCTCGGAATCGCCCGTAATAACAAAGCCCTTGCCGTCATGCTCGATATCGACATCAAAAAAGCCGGCTATTCTTGCTGTATAGACACTTGCCGTCTGGGTTGAATTACTAAGATGTTCGATTCTCTCTTCCAAATATGCTCTCCTATAAAAAGAATTATTATGCTAATTAATTATCCCGTCAACCGATTCAGCCCTTAAAGCTCCTAAGCAGAGCCTCATAGTAATCGGGAAGATCAACTTCAAAATGCATGGTCTCTCCGGTCCTCGGATGAACGAAAGTGATAGCCTGGCTGTGAAGTGCCTGGCCTGCCAGTCCGTAGTTCTTGCGTCTGGGTGCATAAACAGGATCACCTACTACCGGGTGACCTATATAAGCCATATGAACTCTGATCTGATGCGTTCTGCCGGTCTCAAGGATAAGCTTGAGATCTGATACTTCGCCCAGTCTGTCCAGGACTTCGAAGTGCGTAACCGCGTTCTTGCCGTCCTTGATAACAGCCATCTTGCGTCTGTCATTGGCAGATCTTCCGATCGGAGCATCGACCATTCCCCTGTCTTCCTTGACATAGCCGTAAACTAGAGCCCTGTACTCTCTGACGATCTCATGGCGCGAGAGCATATCTGCAAGTTTCAGATGAGTGTAGTTATTCTTGCAGGCAAGCATCAGGCCTGATGTGTCCTTATCGATCCTGTGAACGATACCGGGTCTTACAACACCGTTGATATCGGAGAGTTCATCCTTGCAATGAGAAAGCAGCGCATTAACCAGGGTCCCTTCGCTGTGACCTGCAGCAGGATGAACGACCATACCCTGAGGCTTGTTGATAACAAGCAGATCCGAATCTTCATAAACGATATCAAGCGGAATATCCTGAGCAACGAAGGAATCGTCTTCCTTTGGTTCGGGAATATCTGCTTCGACAATGTCTCCTGATGCGAGTTTGGTTCCTGCCTTCGTGATCACCTTACCGTTTACGGAGACCTTGCCGTCGTCGATCAGGCGCTTATAAAACGACCTGGAATATGTCGAATCAAAAGCCCCGGTCACGAAGCTGTCCAATCTGATTCCGTCCTGATCACAAGCCTTACTTACTACCGGCATCGCGCTTCTCCTTCTTCTTGAACAGGATATTCCAGAAGGATTCAAAATACTTGGAACCGAATACGATGATGCAGATAAGAAGGATCGTACCGACTACGGCACACATATCTGCAAAGTTGAAGATCGGGAATGTATACGTACCGAAATCGAATCTCAAATAGTCTACAACATATCTGAGCCGGATCCTGTCTATAAGGTTTCCGATGGCACCTGACGTCAGAAGGCAGAAAGCTAATGAGAGCAGCTTCATGGAGTGCCTTGATGATATGAGCATCAGGATATAGATAACAAGTCCTAAGACAATGGAGATACCTGTCAGAAAGTAGATACCCCATGCCTGATTGGCAAACAGGGAAAACGCGCTGCCTGTATTCTGGGCATAGTAGATTGAGAAGAACTTATCGATAACCACAAGGCTTCCATAAAGCTCAAAATTGTTAACTATGATCTGCTTTATAAACTGATCGGCAGTTACAAGCAGGATAGAAAGAAACACAAATACTACACAGATGTCATAACCCTTGGCTGACTTCTTGTTAAACTTCTCACTCATATTCGCAGAACCGTTTAATATCGGTACACCTTCCGTTTTTATCGGTCTCAAAGATAATACCACATACAAAACCGGGACCGTCAGCCGGTTCATACTTGGCAGGAAGCTTATAAGCAAGCCTCTTTATCGATGTATTTACATCCATACCGAGGACGGATTCTTTTGCTCCTGTCATGCCGCAGTCAGTGATGTAACCCGTGCCCTGAGGCAGGATCGTCTCATCTGCAGTCTGTACATGTGTATGTGTTCCTGCGACAACGGATACCTTACCGTCAAGGTAATAACCCATAGCGCACTTCTCTGAAGTTGCGTCGCAGTGGAAATCAAGAACTATGGTATTGCACTCCTCTACCCTCTTAAGCCTGTCAACGAGCTTGTCAGCATAGGAAAAAGGATTGTCGGGAAGCACATTTGCATAAACCTGTCCTAACAGATTAAATACGCCGATCTTCTCGCCATTCTTCTCGAAAACACAGAAATCATTGCCTGGCCATGACGGACTGAAGTTGGCAGGTCTTGCCACATTCGGAACCTTGGATATCTGGCTGATGAATTCCCTGTTAGAGAAAGTGTGATTGCCCATCGTAAACAGATCAGCACCGTAATTCTCGAGTTCCCTCAAGATATTGATCGATGCGCCGAGACCGTGAACGCTGTTCTCAGCGTTGACGATACAGCAATCTATTTCATTGTTCCTGAGAAATCCGGGCATTACTTCGCGAAAAGCACGGCGGCCTGCATAACCGACTATATCGCCTACAAAGCAAACTCTCAAAGCAATACCCCCAATCTTTTTATTCTTTTAAATTATAACAGATTGCGATGAAAATACTAAAGACTGAACAGTCACTTCTTAAGTCTCGCAACAAAAAAGGACCTTCGGTCAGATATCAATCACTTGATAAATGACCTTGGGTCCTTGATTTTTGTTTTGAACGATGAATCCTAACGCGTTAAATAAATATATATATAAGCGATAAATAGTTATTTAGCAACGTCAGTTGCCCTCGTCTCTCTGATGACATTTACTTTGATCTGTCCGGGATAATCGAGTTCATCCTCAATCTTCTTGCAGATATCGCGGGCTTTAAGAGTCATCTCGTCATCTGATACCTTATCAGGTGAAACGATAACACGAATCTCTCTGCCTGCCTGAATGGCGAAGCTCTTCTCTACACCTTCGAAGCTTGTTGCAATCTCTTCAAGCTTCTCGATCCTCTTGATGTATGTCTCGAGATTCTCTCTTCTTGCGCCGGGTCTTGCTGCAGAAATAGCATCTGCAGCAGCTACTAAAACAGCTTCTGCTGTAAGAGGCTCCACATCGCCGTGATGTGCCTCTATGCAGTTAATGACAGCGGGACTCTCATGAAATTTCTTTGCGATGTCGACACCGAGCTGGATATGTGTTCCTTCCTGCTCAAAGTCAACAGCCTTACCAATATCATGTAAAAGGCCGCCGCGCCTTGCAAGATTACTGTCAAGTCCGAGTTCGTCCGCCATCATTGCAGCGATCCATGAAACTTCGATAGAGTGCTGCAGTACGTTCTGTCCGTACGATGTGCGGTAATGAAGACGTCCTAAAAGCTTAACGACTTCAGGATGCAGGTTCATGACACCTGTGTCGAATGCTGCCTTCTCACCCTCGGATTTAATAGTATTGTTGAGTTCCTTCTTTGCCTTTCCTGCCATCTCTTCAATTCTGGCCGGATGGATTCTTCCGTCAGCTACAAGTCTCTCGATCGTTAATCTTGCTATCTCTCTTCTGATAGGATCGAACGATGAGAGTACGATTGCTTCCGGAGTATCGTCGATAATAAGATCGACGCCCGTAATAGTCTCAATAGCTCTGATGTTACGTCCCTCACGGCCGATGATTCTACCCTTCATCTCGTCGTTGGGAAGGCTTACAACAGATACAGTGACTTCAGAGACATAGTCGGATGCATAACGCTGGATCGCATTGACGATAATGTCTTTTGCAACCTTATCGGCATCCTGCTTGGTCTTCTCTTCCATCTGCTTAAGCATTAAGGCCATATCGTGTGTGTATTCACGCTTTGCTTCGTCAAGTACTAAGCTTCTGGCATCTGCGATCGTAAGTCCTGATACTCTCTCAAGTTCAGTCTTCTTACGCTGCTCGTAATCCTTGGCTCTGGCTTCGAGTTCGGCAACATTCTGCTGACGTCTCTCGATCTCCTCCTGCTTGCGCTCACAATTAGCTTCAATACGATTGATATTCTCTTCTTTCTGCTCGAGCTTATTGCGCTCTTTTGCAAGCTCCTGTTTCTTCTCTCTTGCTTCACGCTCTAATTCAGAACGTACACGGGAGACTTCTTCTTTTGCCTGCAAAAGCAAATCACGTTTGTTGTTTTCTGCTTCTTTCTGTGCATTTGCAAGAAGTACATTGCTTTCCTCCTTCGATTTAGCAATGTCCTCAGCAAGTCTCTTTTGTTCGCCGGAAATACCGGATTTAAAATAAACTGCCGTTATAGCTATACCCAGAATAAGACCAACAACGCCCGCAATTATTACAAATATTAATGATACTTGTGGCACGTTGGTACTCACCTCCAAAATTTATTTAGTTGTCAAAGAACGTATAAAATGGCTCTGACAAGCCATTGAATATTGTAGAAATAAAACCCTAATCTGTCAATAATTTGTTAGAATGTACCAATGAAGATTGATTATTTTGTAGAAAGTGAATATAACGGCTGCGAGATCCAGCAGATCATGAGGCGCGAGTTCAAGATGAGCACCACCTGGGTCAAGCGCGTAAAACTGTACGGAACCGTTGAATTGAACGGGGTTCATGCCAGAGTCAAAGACCCGGTTAAGACCGGTGACAGGCTCTACTTCGAATATGAAGACAATTCAGCTGATCTTAACTGCCCTCCGAACGTCAGCATCCTATTCGAAAATGATCACTATGCAGTGATAAACAAGCCTGCAGGCATGGTTACTCATCCTTCGCATAATCATCTGGATGATTCACTCCTTACCGCACTATCCGAAAACACCCTGCACCCGGTCATGCGTTTGGACAGAGAGACTTCAGGTCTTCTCATAGTTGCCAAGGACGGCTATTCGCACAACATGATGGCCACGGCAGATATAAAGAAATCCTATAAGGCTCTTTGCTACGGCAAGTTTGATCCCCAAGACGGAACATTGGACCTCCCTATTGCCAGGCGCCCTGATTCGGTCATGATCAGAGACTGTGTTCCTGACGGCAAGCCTTCTGTTACTCACTATAAAACATTAGAGTATTATGCTGATGCAGGCATCTCGCTCGTGGAGTTTGAGCTTGAGACCGGAAGATGCCACCAGATAAGGACGCACTGCTGCCATGTCGGTCATCCGCTTTTAGGCGACGGTCTCTACGGTCCCCTGTCTGATGACAACCCTAATGAGAAGCTTGCGCCTTCGGCATCGGTTTTCGACGGCAAGATAGGAAGAGTTGCACTTCACGCTTATAAGATCGAATACGAAGATCCGTTTGATAGCGGCAGAATAAAAGTCTTCGAGGCAGCTCTTCCCGAAGACATGCAGAAAGTCATATCAGAAATATCACATGATACCTGATTTGATGGTGCTGACGTCCATTACGCCCTTGCGGTCCAAGTCTTCAAAAACCTTGATCTTGCCTCCGGTCTTAACAAGGATGACGCCGTCACCGGGATTAACTCTCTCAAATACATCCTTCATGACTGCATAGCTCATGAGAGTCTGATCCTTTTCCTCGAGATAGATATCGAAAACATACTGATAAGTATAGTTTCTGTTATCCTTCTGCTCCTGGATCCTCTGCGATGCAAGGACAACGCCCTTTATTATTCCTTTGTAGCCTGCAAAAAGATCGAAAATCTGTTTGCCCGTGATGAACGCACCTGCGCCTATAACCACGAGAGCTATTATCTTAAATATCAGAATGTCTGAAGGACCCAGAAGTACAACGCCAAAGAGAAATAGGCATCCGGTAAAGGCAATGATCATGAGGATCAGGAATGCCATAGCATCTTTAATGCGCTGCTTCTTTACGCGGCTTAAGAGTTCCTTGTCGCTTTCTTTGATGTCGTCGAAAACCAGATCGCTCGCAGGTATCGACTTCTTAAGATAATCCGAATAATGATCAGCCATTTTATCTCCTTATGACTTTAAAATGACCTGATAAGATCTTCAGCAAGGCGCAGTGATGAATCTGAGCTGCTTCCTGACAATAGTCTTGAAACTTCTTCTATCTTGGCTTTGCCGTCCAATACCGTGCACTTGGTCTCTGTATTGCCGTCAGAAACATTCTTGGAAAGCACGAATCCCCTGTCTGATGCTGCCGCTATCTGTGCGGTATGAGTTACGCAAAGCACCTGGTGGTCAGATGCAATGGCCTTAAGCTTGTAAGCAATTGCAAGAGAAGCCTTGCCTGAAACGCCCGTATCGATCTCGTCAAAGATAAGTGTCGGGATGGTATCTACTCTGCTCAATACGTTCTTGATAGCGAGCATGATCCTTGAAGCTTCACCGCCTGATACGATCGCTGAGAGAGCTCTTACTTCCTGACCCGGATTGGCGCTGAATCTGAATGCAATGTCATCGATACCGGACATCGAGAAGAACTTAGCCTTCTCGCGCCTTGCAAAGCTTACTTCAAATACCGCATTGGGCATCTCGAGATCAGCCAGTTCTTTTGTGATGGCCTGCTCAAGCTTCTTGGCATATACCTTACGCTCTGAAGATAAGTCTTCTGCGATCTTAAGAAGTTCTTTCTCCTTAACGGCGCGCTGCTTTTTAAGATCCTGAAGGATATCCTTATTCTTCTCTATGGCTTCGAGCTCTGTTTTGGAATCTACTGCGAACTTATTGATGTCACTTATAGTTGCACCGTACTTGGCCTTCAGCTCATAAAGGAGTCCTATGCGCTGCTCTGTCCTCTCCTTCAATCCTTCATCGTAATTACGGTCATTTAAGATCTTGTCCACGTCTGAAGACAAAGCATCAAGGTCAAGAGCCAAAGCCCTTGCGCGCTCAGCGATATCTTTTAAACTGTCGTCATTCTGCGAAGCCTTAAGAAGCTCGCGGCTTGCCTGCTCTACAGACTGGACGGGACTCTGATATGAATTCTCGGAAGACAGCAACCCTTGCGCATTTGTAAGGCTCTCGAAAAGAACTTCGTTCTGCGAGAGTTTCTTCTTTGTCTCGTGAAGTTCTTCCTCTTCGCCGTCCTTAAACCCAGCTGCTTCGATCTCGCTGACTGCGAACTCGAGATAATCACGGCGGCGCTCAAGATAATCGGGAGATGAAGATATCTCCTTAATACGAAGGACTAAGTCTTTAAATTCCTGAAGGCTTCTTACATAATCACGGTGAAGGCTAATGCACTTATCACCTGCAAATCTGTCCAGAAGCTTTACGTGCGTTCCCTCATCAAAGATTGCCTGCGTGTCGTGCTGGCCGTGAATATCCACGAGTCTTGATGAGATGTCTCTTAAAATGGCGTTAGTCACGCCAGTTCCGTTAACTCTTGCAACGGACTTGCCGCTGTCGTAGACGGTCCTGCTGATTATAAGCATTCCGTCATCTAATTCGATTCCGTTGTCAGTAAGGACAGCGTTCAGTTCATCGTCATTAAGACCAGAGCAGTCAAAGACCGCTTCGGCATATGCTGAAGGACTTCCCGTGCGGATGAGATTTCTTGACGCCTTCGCGCCTAATATGAGGCCTATGGCATCAACAATAAGGCTCTTACCGGCACCGGTCTCACCGCTTATGACGTTGAGTCCTGCCCCAGGTTCGAACACGATATTGCTTATGACCGCAAAATCCCTGATCTCAAGTCTTACGAGCATCAGATCAGCCCTTCTCGGTCATGTCCTGGATCGTGATGAGCAGTGCTTTTGCTTCTTCTGTTCCGGGGCATGCCGCAAAGATGGTATCATCGCCTGCGATGGTGCCGACGCACTCTTCGAGGTGCATGGAATCAAGCGCGGAAGCAGCAGCGCTCGCCATACCGGGCAGAGTCTTGATGACAATGATGTTCATCGCCTGATTTACTGAGATGATACTGTTGGAGAATACCGCAAGAAGTCTTCCGGGAGCAGTGTCACCCGTTCTGTCCAAAACGCAGTACTTGGTTGCCCTGTTAGGCAGTGTGATCTTGATGATGCCAAGTTCCTTGATGTCTCTTGATATCGTAGCCTGTGTGGCTTCGAATCCCGCCTGGTTGACCTTAGCAGTAAGGTCTTCCTGGGTCGATATATCGTTATCTCTGATGAGAGATAAAATGCGTTCCTGTCTTGAGTTCTTATCGGTTTTCATAGAAGTAACCTCTCTGTACGATCTTCTTTCTGACATTACTGAAGAAGCTGTCCTTCTTCAGGCATACGGTCTTAAGGACCTTGTCATATCTTCTGATAACTATGGAATCGTAACTCTGAAGATCGACAAAATCCCTGCCGTCAGGACAGATCAGGGGTGCTGTCTCAATAGCTTCCAGACTGATCTTGATCTCGCTCTCGGATGTCGCCACATATGTGTATCCGTTCAGTGTATGAGAGCAGATCGGCGTAACGATGATATCCTGCATGTTCGGCATGAGGATCGGTCCGCCGGCAGAAAGCGAATATGCTGATGAACCGGTTGCCGTTGCAACTACAAGGCCGTCACCTCTGAATCTCTCGATGATCTGTCCGTCTATTGAGAGAACGAGCGTTGTGATATGGGGTTTGGCGCCTCGAACGATGATTATGTCATTAAGACATACACTTGAACCCTTAAGAACGCCGTCTTGGTCAAACACATCACACTTAAGCTGGGTCCTGTCGATCGCATCGTAATTGCCTGAGACGAGCTGCGCTAAGTCTTTCTCTAAGTCTTCATTATGTATCTCATTAAGAAATCCGATAGAGCCCAGATTAATTCCGATAAATTCGGTATTAAGGTCTCTGTACTCTGCAACTTTGGACAGGAACGTTCCGTCACCGCCGATCGATATGATCGTCTTGATGTCTATTTTCGAGAAGTCCTCGAAAACAACTCCCGGAATATTTTTAAGATCAGGGCACTCTTGATCCATGCCGGGCTCGAAAACAGGTGTTGCGCCGAGTGACGATAAGATCTTCGCAGTCTTTACCGCAGTCTCATAACCCGTATCTCTTGAACCGTTGGAACAAATTCCGTAATTCATGACGCTGATCCTCCTATTCGAAGTTCCATATATTTAAACATTATAATGAATAAAAATACAGAATCAAATTATTGTTTAAGAGGACAAAGCTGATTTGATGGAAGATGCGACCGTGTCTCCGTCAAGGCCGCAGTACTTAAGCTGTTCTTTCTGGGACATTGCCCTTACAAGCGGATTTCTGACACCGAATACGGTTACATCAGACTCAAATCCCAATATCTGCATCTCGCGCTCGAGTGCTTCTCCGAAGCCGCCGCTGATGATTCCTTCTTCAAGGCTGAAGACATGATCCACACCTACTATGAGATCCCAGATCTCCTTTGCGGGCATGGGCTTTATCTTGGAAACATTAATATGCTTGCCCATAATGCCCTGCGCCTTAAGAAGCTCCACTGCCCTGTCCGCTTCTTCGCAGATCTTGCCCGTCGATACGATCGCAAAATCATTGCCGTAATCTGTTACGACATGAGGAAGAACGCAGTCTGAAGGTTCTGTATAAAGCGGACCTTCCGCCTCGAAAGGCGAGCAGCCTCTTGGGTATCTCACTGCAACAGGTCCTTTAACGTTATCTATAGCGTATGTAAGGCATCTCTTAAGATCCGTATAATCTCTCGGCGAGAACACGGTCATGTTGACCATTGAATTCAGATAAGAGATATCGAGAAGACCGTGGTGCGTATGTCCGTCGTTGCCGACAAAACCCGATCTGTCTATCGCAAATACAACGTGGCTGTTCATAAAGCAGCAGTCAGTGATCATCTCGTCATATGCTCTCTGAAGGAACGAAGAATAGATGGCAACTACCGGAATAAATCCTGATACTGCCATGCCGCCTGCCATGGTAACGCAGTGTTCTTCAGCGATGCCGCAGTCAAAGAACCTTCCCGGGAACTTCATCTGGTAGTTATCAAGACCTGTGCCCAGGGTCATTGCAGCTGATATGGCAACGATCTTGTTGTTCTTTGTGGCAAGTTCTGTGAGCGTGTTCGCAAATACAGTCGTATAGCTGTTCTTTGCCGAAGATGAGACGCCTGTCTCCAAGTCAAAAGGTCCGACACCATGATAGTCGGAAGGATTGGATTCCGCCGGCTCGTAACCCTTGCCCTTCTGCGTAAGAACATGAATGAGAACGGGGCCTCTGATCTCTTTTGCCGCATCGAATGCTTTTATGAGATCGTCCATGTTGTGGCCGTCGATAGGTCCGTAGTAGTTAAGGCCCAAGTCTTCGAACATGGAAGGCTTCTTACGGTAGAGTAAGAATCTGAAGAAATCCTTGATAGCCAGGATGATCTTGATGAGGCCGCGTCCGACAAATCCCAGTTTGCGCAGGAACGATTCCGTTGTCTGCTTTGCGGAGATATATCCGCTCGAGATTCTGAGCCTGCTTAAATGCCTGGACAGACCTCCGACGTTCTTGTCGATACTCATCTCGTTATCGTTAAGGATGATGATCATCTTAGTCTTGCTGTGGCCTAAGTCATTGATCGCCTCATAAGCAAGTCCTCCCGTGAGGGCGCCGTCACCGATTACCGCTACGACATTATTCTTCTTGCCTTCGAGATCTCTTGCTCTTGCAATACCCATTGCTGCAGATATGGATGTCGAGCTGTGGCCTGTATCGAATGCATCATAAGGCGACTCGGAGATCCTCGGGAACCCTGAGATTCCCTCCTTCTGTCTTAAGGTATTGAACCTGTCAAACCTGCCGGTCAGGAGCTTATATGAATATGACTGATGTCCGACGTCGAAAACGATCTTGTCAGACTTGTAATCGAACGAGGACAAAAGCGCTACGGTAAGTTCAACCGTACCAAGGTTGCTTGCCAGGTGGCCGCCGTTTTTGGAAACAGTATTCAGGATCTTGTCTCTAAGCTCGGAACACAGTTCAACACGCTCTTCAGACTTCATAGCCTTAAGAGTGTCGTAATTCATTTCCTTTCCGAGATACTTATAATCCATTATTTTTCCCTGTCAGCAAGATAATCCGTAAGGATTACATAATCTTCTGTATCAAATCCCGAAGACTCGAATTTATCAAGTATATCCTTGATGTTCTTTATCTCTTCGCCAAGTCTCTTCTCTGCGCCGTCAAGGCCCAAAAGCGTTACGAACGTAGCCTTCTGGTCTCTTGCGTCTTTTCCGGTGCTCTTACCAAGCACGCTGCTGTCTGATATAACGTCCAGGATATCGTCTCTTATCTGGAACGCAAGTCCGATGTGGGATGCAAGCTTTCTAAGGTCTTTTGCTGTCTCATCAGTTATGCTCTGCTGTCTGGTCATTCTTTTCGCGACATAGTAAGGAGTAACGACCGCAGCCTCTATAAGAGCTCCCGTCTTCTTCTCCTGAAGTTCCGTAAGGAGCTCAATCGGGATCTCCTTCTCGCTTGACGCGATGTCGATGCTCTGGCCTCCGATCATTCCGTAAACACCTGCGTTAGCTGCCATAGCAGAAGCTGCATAAATATAACCGGGATTCTTCTCGCAGATCAGGAACAGTCTCTCCATTGCAGAATTCAGGAGCAGGTCACCTGCCAGTGTTGCGATGCCCTCGCCATAGACCATATGGCATGTGGGCTTCCCTCTTCTCATCTCGTCATTGTCCATCGCGGGCAGATCGTCATGAATAAGAGAATACGTGTGGATCATCTCGAGTGTCGCGGCAAAATACTTAACGTCCTTGTCGATTGCAGGATTTAGCCTCAACATCTCGGACGTAAGATGCATCATCATGGGTCTTAATCTCTTGCCGCCAGCAAAAAGGCTGTATGAAGCGGCCTTGACCGTGATGTCTTCACTTATGTCATTGGCGAAGACACCTTCAAGTTCAGGCGTGATCCATGCTTCAGTACTGTTAAGCAGTTCCTTAATGTCCGAATGTCCCATTATCAAACTCCGCTCTCGCTGATATTAAGAGGATCTGTCGTGCCGTTTGCTTTGTTTACTGCCTCGATCCTTGCCGTTACTTCGTTAAGTCTCTTCTCGCAGATCGCAACAAGCTCGATGCCTCGCTCGTATAGCTTCAATGACTCATCAAGAGTAGCCTTGCCTTCGGAGAGCTTTGCTACTGTCTGACGAAGCTCAGCCATGCAGGCTTCGTAGGTCATCTCGTTATCTTTTGATTTAGGCATTTTCGCTACCTCCGTCTAGAATATCTTTTATCTCACTTAAGAGTGTTCCGTCTGACAATACGATGTTAACGTTATCTCCCCTGCTTACCTTACTGACAGATTCGACAGCATTGCCGTCCTTATCGCAGACATAAGAATATCCTCTTCTCAAAACATTGCCGGGATTTAACGCATCGAGCCTTACCTTCACCTGATTAAGTTCAGAATAAGACTGCTCCATAGTCTTGCCCGCCAATGCTTCAAGCCTTGTCCTAAGCTCTCTTACGACCGCCTGCTGCTCCATCGCATAGTATGCGGGAGAATGAAGCGCCTTGTGATTCTTATAAACATCCAATGCTTTGCGTCTTATATCAACGAACTGGTTGATCGCGATATCAAGATTGATGGCAAGATTATCTATTTCTTTCTGCTGATCGTCATAAGAAGCTATAACCATCTCGCCTGCAGCAGTAGGCGTTGCGGCCCTGATGTCTGCGACATAGTCGATGATAGTATAATCGGGTTCGTGACCGATAGCAGAGATAACAGGTATCTCACTCGCATAGACAGCTCTGGCAATACCTTCATCGTTGAAGCAGAACAGTTCTTCATATGAACCGCCGCCTCTGGCAACGATGATGACGTCAACATTTTTCTCGGTATTAAAATACTCGATTCCGCTAATAACTTCAGGCGGACATTCCGCACCCTGAACACTGGCAGGATAAAGAAGAATGTCATAGTGAGGATTCCTCTTGCGGATCGTGTTAACGATATCGGATATGACTTTACCTGAAGCAGACGTTACTACGCCGATCCTTCTTGGAAGTATCGGAATGCTCTTCTTGTGTTCGCTCGCGAAAAGACCTTCGTCCTGGAGTTTTTTGAACAGCTTATTGAACTGCTCATGCAGATCTCCGCACCCTAAGTCTTCTATATCCGTTGCGACGACCTGAAGTTTTCCGCCTACACTGTAGAAATCGACGCCGCCATAGACCTTGACCTTCATGCCGATCTTCGGATCGATCTTAAGAGCGCTTCTCTGCCTTGAGAAGATAACGCAGTTTATGACACACTGATCGTCCTTGATGGAGAAATACGCATGGTCTCTTGCCGAGACCGTATATTGTGAGATCTCACCCACAACAGAAAAGTCGGCCAGATAAGGATTGTCCGATAATGACTGTTTTATATAGCCGTTAAGCCGGCTTACACTATCGAAGTCGAACATGAGTTCAAATGCTCTTTACGAAGTTGCTCAAGACACCGTTGATATAAGAAGATGAGCTGTCCGTACCATACTTCTTTGCAAGCTTGACAGCCTCATTGATGGAAACGGAAGTAGGGATATCTTCAACTGTAAGTATCTCATATACAGCTATCTCAAGAATTATACGGTCGGTCATGGGAAGACGCTCTAATTTCCATCGTTTCAGGAAAGGAACGAACTTCTCATCAAGTTCATCTCTGCTGTTAATGACACCGTAAACGATGTCCAGAAAATAAGGTTCGTCTTCAGTAATCTCAGGATAAGCCTCTCTGAAGAGCTCAAGCTGTCCGCTGATGGGATCATTCCTGAAACCGCTCTGGAACAGGAATTCCATAGCGTGCTCACGTGTCTCAATTCTACTCATCTAAACCTCCCCGGAGGCAAGATCCTGTCGAGGAATTTCTTAAACCTGCTCGTATCCGAGAAAAGGAACGAGCCGACAAAAAAGCCTACCAAAGTCAAAAAAATTATAAACAGGGTCTTAAAGAACCCGAATATGCAAAGCAAAAGACCTATTATGAAAAACAGGACTGCGAAAATAACACCTGCCTTGGTGTTACGAAGTTTCTCGAAAAGCTTAGATAAAAACCTTTCCATTATTATCTGCTCTCAACCCTTGCCTGAGCCTGCTCAACCTTAGAAACTCTGACGATTACAGACTCAACTGCGATTCCGGTGAATCTCTCGATATCCTTCTTAACTTTCTCCTGAACCTTTGCCATCGAAGCGGGAATCTCGACATTGGAATAGAGCTCGCATGAGAGCGTGATCCTTAATGTCTGATTCTTGGCAGGAGCTACGTGACATCTAGCGCTCTTGATACCGACCTGTGCAGACTTTGCAGCGTTAAGAGCAATGCTCTCGATAGCGTCAGGTCCGATATCTACTGTACCGATGTCATTCTTTCTGAGTCTAGTACGGTTAAGTCTTCCTGATGTGATGATGTTGGTAATTGAGATGATGGATGTAACGAACAAGAGAACAAGCACGCCAAGATAGATCCACTTGCTGATAGGGCCGGTAACGATCGAAGACAGAGGTGATAAGATGTCGGCAAAGATACCGTCATCGACAAGTGCATATAACAGCACGACGGAAATGACGGCTATTACAATTGAATATAAGAACATCAACGCTCTGATAAAGGAATTCATGAGACCTCCTCGACCCCGCAAACATAAACGTCGACACTCTCTACCGTAAGTCCGGTAAATCGTTCGACGTCTTTCTTAACTCTCTCTTGGATCATCCATGCTATCTCAGGAATGATCATTCCGTATTTGACAACAGGATAAACTGTAATGGAAACAGAGCCTTCCTGGGTATCCCCGAAAACGACTCTGACACCCTTGCCCTCATGGACAACGCCCGCCTTCTCCTTAAGTGCGACAGCAAACGAAGGAACTAATGACAAAACACCGTCTATCTGGAGCGCTGCTTCAGATGCATATTGGGCAACAAAGCCCTGAGTCATTGAACGATCGCCTTTTATGGATTCGATGTTAGTATTGTCTTCCATATCGGTTCCTTGAATGATATCTAAACTTTAAAGGTGCGGATAAATAACTGCCGTAAGCAGACAATCCGCTTACGGCAGATGAAATCAAAACTTAAGCTCTCTCGAGGTATTCGCCTGTTCTGGTGTCAACCTTGATCTTCTCACCCTGGTTAACGAAGAGAGGTACCTTAACAACAGCGCCTGTCTCAAGTGTAGCGTACTTGGAAGCGTTGTTTGCCGTATCGCCCTTAACACCGGGCTCGCACTCTGTGATCTCAAGAACAACAGTGATAGGAAGCTCTACCTGGAAGATATCGCCCTTGTAAGATACAACCTTGCAAACCATCTCTTCCTTGAGGAACTTGATGCCGTCGCCGATCTTATCCTGGTGAATAGGAGTCTGCTCATAAGTCTCCTGATCCATGAAGTAATAGAGATCGCCATCTGCATAGATGAACTGCATATCCTGTCTTGTGAGCTGAGCCTGCTCAAACTTCTCGTTAGGGTTGAAGGATCTCTCAACTACGGATCCTGTCTTAACATTCTTGTACTTGGTTCTTACGAAAGCTGCTCCCTTACCCGGCTTAACGTGCTGGAACTCAACAACCTGATAAACCTGGTCGTCCATCTCGAAACACAGACCGTTTCTGAAGTCTCCTGCGCTGATCATAAAATATTTCTCCTTTTTAAATAAATATGCGTTTAACTTAGTAATTTTACTTGAAAGAGTATTTTTACGCAAGTATCAGGACTGTTTGTCCCGGAATATCAAAACTTTCCGATAAGTCTTACGAGCTTTTCGAAAGGCCTTTTGAGCAAAACATACCATATCTCGGACTTATAGAGCTTTTCCACCAGAAAAGTCCTGCAGCCCGACCTGTTGCCCGCTATAACGTCAGTAAAGACCTGGTCGCCTACCATAACCGATTCAGCGGGCGTTGATTCCATAAGAGCGATCGCCTTGAGGACTCCTGATGTTCCGGGCTTATTGGCATAGGTAACGACAGGGATACCAAGTACCTTTGCGATCCCGGCAGATCTTCCCGACTTTGCGTTGGATACCAGGCAGCACCTGATCCCCTTCTCTTCGATCATCTTCACACACTTGAAGCTGTATTCTTCAGGTTCAGTCGCGTGATCCCTGCCCAACGTATTGTCAAAATCGAGCAAAGCAGTCTTTATGCCTTCTGAAGCGAGCTTGTCCCACGGCATCTGGACAACGCTCTCATATACTTTTTCCGGCTTCATTGCTTTGAATATGTTCAAAGTTCTCTCCTGATAATGTTCAGATGTATTACAGACTGACTAATTTTACGGGACAATATAATTATAAATATTATATTTTCACGCTTGTGATATTATATTAAAGCAAAATGACGAGTCAAGGAGCATAAAAGCTATGAAAGTTACAAAATTCGGCGGATCATCTCTTGCCAATGCATTTCAAATACAGAAGGTCTGCAGCATCTTATTGGCAGACGAAGACCGCAGGATAATGGTCGTATCCGCACCCGGCAAGCGCACCAAGGACGACACTAAGGTAACGGATCTTCTTATTGCCGTTGCCAAGGCCAGACTTGCAGGCAATTCTTATGACAATGAAGTCAACGCCGTTCTCGCACGTTATGAAGAGATTGCTGACGAACTTGGCGTCAAGGAAGTTCTCCCCGACATCGAAGGAAGACTCCTTGATATCGTTAAGGCTGATTACACAGAAGACATCGCTTACCTTGACTCCGTTAAAGCCATGGGCGAAGACTGCTGCGCAAGACTCGTAGCCTTCTACCTCACAAATACAGGACATCCCGCCAAGTACTGCAACCCAGAAGAGTGCGGACTCTACTTGGAGCACGACGAAGCAGGCAAAGCAGTCATCCTTCCCGAGACATACGATAACCTCGCTAAACTTAAGGCTGAGACAGACAAGATCCTTGTCTTCCCCGGTTTCTACGGCGTGTCCAAGACCGGCAAGATCATCACATTCTCAAGAGGCGGTTCCGACATCACGGGTTCCATCCTCGCAGCTTCAGTAAACGCTGACGTTTATGAGAACTGGACAGACGTAGATAACGTTTTCGCAGTTAACCCTAATCTCGTTAAGAACCCCTTCCCTATCACGGAGATCACTTATGACGAGATGAGAGAGCTCTCATATGCAGGATTTACCGTTCTTCACGAAGAGGCTATCTATCCTGTTTTCGCACGCGGGATTCCGCTCAACATCAAGAATACGAACAACCCTTCAGCTAAGGGCACCCTGATCGTATCCAAGCGTTCTCATTACGATTCACTCGTTACAGGTATCGCAGGCGACAAGGGCTTCTGCACAGTTACTGTAAGCAAGTACATGATGAACCGTCAGGTCGGTTTCCTTGCAGCGCTCCTCAAGATCTTCTCCGATGAAGCTATCTCTATCGACCACATTCCTTCAGGAATCGACACGGTAACGATCGTTCTCCGCAAGAAGTACTTCACCGAAGAGAAAGAAGCGATCATCGTCGACAGGATCAAGAAAGAGCTCGAGGCTGACGTCAAGGTAGACAGAGACCTCGCCATCGTAATGATCGTCGGTGAAGCTATGGCAAATTCAGTAGGTATCATGGCACGTGCAGCTTCTGCTCTGTCCAATGCCGGTATCAACCTCCGCATCGTTAACCAGGGCGCATCCGAGATCTCAATGATGTTCGGCGTATCGGAATCCTACTGCTCATACGCTGTAAGAGTACTCTATAAGGAACTCTTCCGTTACTGATAACCTCATTAACTGACTGTTCAAAATGAAGTCTCATAAGCGAGTTTACCGCTTGTGAGACTTTCTTTTTGTCCGGTTGACACACATATACACGTGTTATTCACGAAACCGTACTTTGTACATACACATGTAACGCACCGCCGTACTTTTGCTGTACATTCACCCGGAAAACCCTGCTTTGTACATACACATGTAACGCAATGCCGTACTTTTGCTGTACATTCACCCGGAAAACCCTGCTTTGTACATGCACATGTAACGCACCGCCGTACAAATGTGTGTACACTTCCTCACAGTGAACAGAAAACGACAAAAAGAAAGAGGCTGTCTCAGTGAGACAGCCCTTATAATTTATTATCTGTAAGGCATATCAGGATGTTCTTCGTAGTAGTGATTCTTGTCTTCGTACATCCTTCTGTCAGCGGCGCGCATCGCCTTTAGGATATCGGGTTCATCTTTACTGTATGATACTCCGACTGCGAAGCGGACATTGTTTGTGGCATTGGCTTTCTCAATAAGTTCAGCGACTCTCTTCTCAACTGTCTCAGGATCCATCTTGCATGCAATTACCATGAACTCATCGCCGCCGACCCTGTAAACTTCAGCATCGTAGAAAACTTCAGCTAAAAGCGCCGCAGCATCCTTGAGCATCGAGTCACCCGCCTGGTGTCCCTTGGTGTCATTAAGTCTCTTAAGACCGTTCATGTCGGCAAAGATGATCGCAAAAGGAGTCTCCAGAACATCCTTACCTGCGATAACACGGTCAACGCGGTTGTTCATGATATTACGGTTCAATAATCCCGTAAGCATATCGATTGAACTGAGAGTCCTCAGACGCTTCATTAGGAAGTAATTGGATATTTCAGCAGCGATAAAGAACGAAGTCAGCTCAAGGATCTCCTTGATCTTAATTGCATTTGCGGTATCAAAATTCAGCGCCCACATATAGCCTAAAGTCTCATCGCCGTGCTTTAACGGGAAGAATACCATGCTGGATATTTTCGCAACCTTAAGAGATTCATACCAAACAGGATCAACCTGGCGGATCTGATCCATATCATTATCATCTTTAATGATTATGCAGGTGCTGCCTCTAAGCGCTTTGTCCCAGTTAACAGCGATATTATAGAAATCTCTTTCCGAGAAGTCTTCATCAGCACGCTGGATATTTTCATTGCTTGATTCAGCAAATATTCTGCACACCTTCTCATCGTGATCAAGATGAACAATACAGCATTCATCAGAGCCGCAGATCTTACGGACGTCATCAACTACTTCATTGATCGTCTTCTCAAAATCAGATGAACCGCGGAGCTTGATACATGTCTGCAAAACCTTGGAAGAAGTGTCTGAAGATACATCGGACATCTTCTCTGTATTTGCCTGAGGAGTGACATCGTATGTATAGATGCAGTATCCTACATTTTCCTTATCAGACTCCAGAGGGATCAGGAACATATTAAGCCAAAGGCCCATCTCATAAAGGTTTACATAAGAATGCATCGGCTCACCGCATATTGCAGTTCTAAAGCAGAAATCTTCAAAATTCCTGTTCTTGGGAAAGCACATCTCATATGGACAACCGGGAACAAAAGGATGACCTGTTATTTGCAGGATATCATCACAGTGCGCCTGATTTCCGGCAACGACATTGATGGCACCGGCATGCTGATCATCCAGTTTCTCGACAGACAAAATGCATGTCTTGGCTTTATAATTTTTCAGCAACTCATCAAATGACATATAAGTTCTCCGGACATTCTGATAAACCTGCGAAAACAAATGCTAAATGGCAATAATAATACTATTATATTTTTCAAAATCCTGATTTCCATACAAAACAAATTTGTTTTACAGTCTATTTACAGAATCGTTTTACTCTTAAAATATAGAGGTTGTCCCGTAAGAACAAGCCGCTTTTGAGACGGTCTTATGGAGTCTGATTGCCTAGCCGATTAAGCATGATACGAAAAAGTGCACGGATGAGCTGTTTTCATGAATATTTTGTCACTGACGCTGCTCACACATATTTATCTCGGCGGAAAGCGTCTTCCTCGCATCCCTGTAAAGTTTACGCACGTTCCGGAATGCAAACCGCATGCCAATACGAGTTCTGTATTAAATCGTCGAAAAAATCATAGAAAAATATAGAAAACCGCAGATTCCTGTATTTTTCCGATGAAAAAACAGGCAAAAAATACAGAACTCACCCAAGTAAAAGGGTTGCCTCAGACCTGAGACAACCCTGTTAATTCATTATGAAATCAGATTAAGCTTACTGAGCTTCTCCGCCACCAGCGTCTCCGCCATTGTCAGCGGGTGCTGCCGGAGGATCAGTGGGTGCAGGTTCAGTAGGAGCAGGTGCCTCTGTATCTGCAGGCGCTTGTGTATCAGCAGGAGCCTGTGTATCTGCAGGTGCTTGTGTATCAGCGGGAGCCTGTGTATCTTCAGGTGCAGCTGTATCACTTGAAGAAGCAGATGTATCCGTAGGTGCAGTCTGATCGGTTTCACCGGGCTCAACAGAATTAGGATCTGTTGTTTCTTCTGTCTCAGCCGTTGTCGCCTTCGTTGTGCTCCAAATCTGGTCAGTCTGAACTGCTGTTGTTGTCATGTGAGTTGTTTCTTCTGTAACGATCTCTGATGTCGGAACAGGTGTAGGATCTGAGAGCATCTCGGATGTCTCGTCATAGTATGTGGGATCCTCTTCAAGGAGCTGAGCGCTAAGGACGTAACCGGTTACGTTATTTGCTGTAACAACCTTGGAGAATGTACCGTCTTCGGTAAGTTCCTGAAGTGTAACCACATCACCGCGGTTCAGGTTGCCGATAACTGTAGCATCAAGAGCAGGCTGTGAGTATACGGGGATTCCGTCACTTGCAGCATAGAGGACTGAACCTGCAGTATCAGGAAGTGTCGTTGTTGCTTCAGTGAAGCTGATGAGATCCTTCATGTTAAAGATCATGAATGTGACACCGAAGCCCAACAGGATGCAAACAAGGAAAACTACAATAGGTATGATAATAGTCGTAATCTTTTCCTTCTTCTCGTTCACGATAGGCTCCTCTTCGGGGTCAACACCATTAGATGTCTCACCG
>JAILHX010000029.1 GCA_024695565.1 Saccharofermentans sp.
TCCCTTTGGCCGCTCGGGAATCTTCCCATATATTTAATTGTTGTGTATTGGTGGGCCTTCGGGGACTCGAACCCAGGACCAACCGGTTATGAGCCGGGAGCTCTGACCAACTGAGCTAAAGGCCCACATCCACACTACACTGTGCTTTTCTCAAAGCGCTTGATTAGTATAGTAATTTCAGTTAATTAAGTCAAGAGAAAAATTCCGGCTGAGGCTAAAATTTCCCTCAGCCGGAACAATTGCCTTACTTTGCGCTGATGTATCCCTTAGCTACAAGGAGCTCTGCCGTAAGAACTCCGCCGCCTGCAGCGCCTCTTAACGTGTTGTGAGAGAGGCACGCAAACTTGTAATCGAAGAGGTTATCTTCTCTGAGTCTTGCAACAGATACGCCCATTCCGTTCTCGAACATAGCGTCGAGCTTAGGCTGAAGACGGTTGTCTTCCTCAATGTACTGGAGGAAGTGCTTGGGAGCTGAAGGCAGACCGAGCTTAACTGCTTCGCTCTCGTAGTTCTGCCAGATAGAGATCATCTCTTCCTTTGAAGGCTTGTTCTCGAAGGATACGCTTACTGCAGCCGTATGACCTTCCTGAACAGCTACACGGTAGCACTGTGCAGAGATAACAGGCCTTTCTGCGAGCTCGATGTGATCTCCTGCGTATTTACCCCAAACCTTGAGAGGCTCCTTCTCGGACTTCTCCTCTTCTCCGCCGATAAAGGGAATAACATTCTCGATCATCTCGGGCCAGTCCTTGAACGTCTTGCCTGCGCCTGAGATAGCCTGATATGTGCAGACTGAGATAGCCTTGATCCCGTTGCCGAGTAAAGGCGTAAGAGCCGGAACATAGCTCTGGATAGAGCAGTTAGGCTTTACGGCGATAAATCCCCTCTTAGTACCAAGTCTCTTCTTCTGAGCTTCGATGAGCTGGGCGTGATCTGCATTGATTTCAGGGATGATCATAGGAACATCTTCTGTCCATCTGTTGGCAGAGTTGTTGGAAACTACAGGGCACTCGAGCTTGGCGATCTTCTCTTCCAATGCCCTGATCTCGTCCTTCTTCATATCTACGGCACAGAAAGTGAAGTCGATCTTGCTGCAGTATTCTTCGATATTATCTGTACCGAATACTACCATCTTCTTTACTGATTCGGGACAAGGTATATCCAGCTTCCATCTTCCCTCGACTGCCTCTTCGTAAGTCTTGCCTGCTGATCTGGGTGAAGCGCATAAAGCTGTAATCTCAAACCAGGGGTGGTCTGCGAGAAGTGTGATAAATCTTTGTCCGACATAACCCGTAGCTCCGATGATGCCGACTTTTAATTTCTGTTCCATTTCTAAATACTCCATTGATTCTTCACGGGCTTTCACCGTGGTATTTTTAGCTCGCTTGTCCGCGTACCGCGTACATTTGTCTTTCGAGCAAACACATATTAGCACAACACTTTTTATATAACAAGTGCGAAAAATGAAATATCGAATAATTGGTAATAGTCAACAAATGCAGGTCTTTTAAGCTATTTCCCTATGTTAGTTTTGTACCATTCAGGCAAATCCCGGGGCTAATTCAGAAACCGGCCTTTCTGATCTCCTTTACGAGATTAGCTGCATATACCTCGGTTCCGAGGCAGTTCGGGTGAAGATTATCAAGATAGTATTCTTCAAGGTGCGGCACAAGGTTAAGGCCATCGATAACCTTAATGTTCGGATAACTGCCTGCGATCTGTCTTACCTTTTCGCAGAAGCCGTAAAAAACAGGCAGCGCTTCCAGGTTATCGCCTCTCCAGATCGGAGAGATGCAGAGGATGGTTTTTTCCGTGCCGTAAATACCTATAAGCGTCTCATAGTATTCTTCGACGGCAGCAGTTCCGTCACCGTACTGATTTGTGCCCAAAGCGACAACTATCTTGTCAGGATCATATCCGGGCATCTTCATGAGTGACTTCTTATCGTAGATATAACCGCCTATTCCCTGGTTTATTATGTCCCAGTTAAGCTCACGGTTTGCTATGCTGACATAGGTCTCTGAAGAACGGAGCGGCCCGTAACCCTGAGTTATCGAATCTCCAAGCCAGAGGACCTTAGTATCCTTTACGGGTACCTCATAAGCTGAATCTATGGAAAAGTCTTTTATAAGGAGTGTTGCGTCAGCAACAAGATAGATGACAACATCATGCACACCTTCCGGAAGCGAGAACGTAAGTCTTCCCGTATCTTTCATGTCCTTAACGTAACAGATCTGATGTGCAAGGCCGTCCACATAAAGTTCTACGGAATCCTCCGAGCACTTCCAGAAGAACTTGTAGTCAAAAGATATTTCCGAAGCATCTGTTCTGAGTTCTATGGTCTTTGCTGTGGAAGCGTCACACCTCTCATACCATATCTCAAAAGCGCCCTTGAAATAATCCATCTGTGCATTGGAATACTGGTTAGCCTTAAGGTATCCGTCAGAAGTCTCTTCGAATTCATAAGCTCCGAAATATATCTTCTTAAGTTCTTCGCAAGTCAAGATCATATCTACAACCCCTTTTTTACAGTTCCAATACACTTTAACATTATTGTCCGGTCTTAAGCATTTGAATCGGATATTTGTAATATAATTATACCGAATACCAGAAAAGGAGATCTCAGAACCTTATGCCGCCTACGTTTCCGCTTCTCGAGAACTATGTCAGCTACATGATCGCTGCATTAGGCCGTTCGGAAAACACCGTCAGAGAATATAAGTATGACCTCATTCTTTTCGCGCGCTTCTTAAAGATAGACAGAGGCTTAGTCCCCGCAGATACGCCTTTGGAAGAGATTGATATCTCCGATACAGATGTAAAGGTCTTAAATAAAGTTACAACTGACGACCTCCTGGCCTTCGTTATCTGGTTATCAAGGTCCCGAAAACAATCAAACGCCGCAAGGGCAAGGCATATCGCTTCGCTTAGGAGCTTTTTTAAATATCTTCACTCGAAGCGCAGAGTAATCGACAGCAATCCCGCTTACGATCTGGAATCACCTAAGATCGGCAAGCGGAATCCCAAGTATCTTACGCTCGAACAGAGTCAGGAACTTCTTAAGGTCGCTTACGAATCACCTAAGGAATCCAATGAGCGCGATTACTGCATGCTTACGCTGTTCCTTAACTGCGGCATGCGTCTATCTGAGCTTCGCGGTATCAACACAGATGACATTCACGGCACGACATTGACCGTTATCGGTAAAGGCAACAAGGAACGCACCATCTACTTAAATGATGCGTGTCTTGAAGCCATAAATGACTGGATGAACAAGAGATCAACTCTCAAGATCAAGCCTCAGGCAGAAAAAGCCCTGTTCGTATCAAAGCGCGGCACAAGAATATCTGCCGACATGATTCAGATAACGATAAAGCGCCTCCTCGGTGAAGCCGGAATCGATACCAATGTCTATTCCGTACACAAGTTAAGACATACAGCAGCTACGCTGATGTATAAGTACGGTAAAGTCGATATCAGAAACCTGCAGATGATCTTGGGACACCAGAGCGTCTCCACTACCCAGATCTATACTCACGTTGACGACGAGGCATTGCAGAAAGCTGTTGAGAGCAATCCTCTCGCAAACTTCGATCCGGACAAAAAGAAGGACTGATCAGAGGGCCTTCATGGGATCTCCCCATGCGCCAAGATTATCGCCCTCATAGCTTAAATATGTCTTTGCCGTTGTCTTAACAGGAGCAATATACTTAAGCTTGTCTGCTACATCCTCATCTGAAGATAAATACTCATCCTGAAGGACATTCCTGATCTTGCACAGCATGATCGTACCATCGTGCTTCTGGATGAGATCCGTAACTTCAAGTTCGAAATTAACAGGTGAATTATTCAGGACCGGAACGTCTAATACACTGCCCTTGCCTATATCAAGACCGATATTCATCTTATCGGGATCCCTGCCGCTTACAGAGCCAAGATAGTCTGCATAGGGAAGCAGTTCTTCGGTAACGAGATTGGCAGAGAAGATCTTGCTCCTCATGATGTTTTCCTTGGTGGTCTTCTCACCGCCGATACAGCACATAACGCCCATCTCGCCATCCCAGATATAACTGAACCAGCAGAAAAGCCCGAAGTCAGGATTACCATTCTCATCGTATGTACCGTACAAAAACAGAGTCTGCGGACAATAGTCGTTGTTAGGACCTAAACTTATCTTTCCCATATGCATACCCCCTGGAATAAAGATAGTTAGATTATACTTGATATAGCGGTTTATCGGGTTCTGTTATTAGGACAATCGATCTTTTTTTTCAGTAACCGATCTTAGATAAGATCATATCTAATAACCCTGCGTTTCTTACGGAGAATTCTTCAGTAATATGAGGGATCTCGCCATTTTCGATACATCTGCCGAGCTGCTCGATCTCAAGAGCGTAATTCTGTTCTGCATGAACCGTGCGGTCGATACGTTTTCCTTCTGAGATGATGATGTATTTAAGATCGCCTTCCTGATTGTATTCGACATCAGAACTTAAGATGCCCTTGGAACCATGGATATAGAGCATATCCTTTCTGCCGTTCTTACCGGGGTCAAATATCATTCCGACATTAAATGCGGCTCTTACACCGTTCTCAAACTTCATGAGAGAAGACGAGAAAACATCGACATCCTTATCGTTGAATTCGGCATTCGCCAAAACGTAATCCAATTCTGAATCTACGAGCGACAAAATCATGGTCGTGCAGTAGCACCCGAGATCATATACGGCGCCTCCGCCCGTCTCCTTGTAGATCCTGATATCATCAAAATACCCTTGTGTAATAAAAGCTGTCTGAATAAAGTCAACATCACCTATTATCCCGCTCTCGATATCTGCTTTAAGAGAAGCGATATAAGGGCTGTGAAGATAAGCATATGCTTCCATGAGGATAACGTTATTCTCTTTGGCTGCAGCAAACATCTCCCTTACTTCACCGGCATTAAGGGCAAGGGGCTTTTCGCACAGAACATGCTTGCCTGCATTGAGAGCTTTTATTACCCATTCCTTGTGAAGATTGTTCGGAAGAGGAATATACACGGCCTGAACATCAGGGTCTTCTAACAGCTTGTCATATCCAACATAAGCTTTGGCAAATCCGAACTCATTCTTATATGCTTCGGCCTTTTCCTCACATCTTCCGGCGATCGCATAGAGCTCACAGTTACCTGCCTTAAGCATACCGGGAATCGTGCAGCCTCTTGCAATGTTGGCAGTTCCTAAAACACCCCATTTAACAGACATAGCGTTTTCCTCCTTTAAATAAAGAATCTGTTCTAATCATAACACGATTAGAACAGACTCTTGTGCGATTAATTGTTTATGTGTTCGAAAAGCGTCACCCGCTCGTAGCAGATACTTCAGGTGTTGTCGTCTCGGCAAGTATAGGCCCCGGAATGCCGCTGTCTGTGGTCTCACCGGGTTCAGTCTCAGTGGACGGATCAATGTAATCAGATTCCGTAGGAGCCGGCGGCAGGAACCCTTCTTCAGTAGTCTTGTCGGGCTGTACTCTGATGGGATAGAACGGCAATGCTGCGATGTACTGTTCCTGTATTGAAGCGGTCTCGAAGATACCCTTCTCATTGATGAGTTCAGAGTGTCTGTAAGGCAATGTAATTGCCACATAACTTACACCCCAGATAACGATTGCAAGAATGATTATCTCGAATATAAGAAGCGGTGTTACCTGGAACAGATCGTTAAGCTTACGCATCTGTCTCGGACGGCCTGTCTTCTTAACGTCAGTGTTGATGAATTCAGCAACTCTGAAGCTCTTCGAATCGATCTTGGACAAGATCTTCTCGAGCATTGAATTACGGGTATATTCATCAAGAAGTCTGTCTTCAAAAGCCATGTCCTGAGGAAGCGGATACTGCGCAACAATGTTCTTGGAATTCTCCAGAAGGATATCGCCAAACTCAAAGATTACCCTGTCTGCAGGAATGTTGTTACGCTTGGAATAGATGTCGAGATAAGACTTAACGATAGCATTCTCGCATCTTGTAGCTTCCTTGGTAATTCCGTAGCAGGAAGAATAAACCATAACTACGGTGGACATATAAAAGTCGCGGATATTCTCGCGTGTCAGTTTCTGATTCCAGAGTTCATCAGCCATTTTGATTTCCTCCTTCATTTCCGTCATCGTTCAGGAAAGCCATGGGATCAACAGGTCCCTGATTTACACCGTTAGGAGCACCGGATGCTCCTGCATAAGGATCAGCAGGCTGACCCTGTGCCTGATAAGGATCAGGCTGATACTGCTGTTGATACTGCTGAGCATACTGCTCTGTGGCAGGCTGATACTGCTGCTGATACTGCTGAGCATACTGCTGCTGATACTGCTGAGCATACTGGGCAGGATCCGGCTGGTACTGCGTCTCAACAGGCTGTTGGTACTGTTGGTACTGCGTCTCAACGGGCTGCTGATACTGCTGAGGCTGTGAGGGTGCCTGTTGGGGTGCTGCTTCATAGTACTGTTCTTCAGGAACACCTGCGGCTATCTGAGGTGCTGCAGCAACCGTTCCGTCAGGCATTACAACTCCGGCAGGAACCTGGTCCTGAACAGGAGCCTGAGCTGCAGGATTCGGTGCACGCTGAGCTCTGGGTGCCGGCTTCTCACGCTGTCTCTTCTGAGGCTTCAATGAGATATCGCGCTCATCGATCTTGCCTGAGAATGAAGAGAGCGGATAGATGAATGCGAGAACAGCAACGATCAAAGTAAGAACGAGGAATGTGATCCTGATATTATTGACCATGAACGCTACCATGAATATCGGAAGCATTATTCCTGCACCGAGATATACGCTGTATTCGGCAAGCTTTCTGAGGTTTACCTTAACCTTGCCGTTGCAGATGAGATAGAGAACGTAGATGTAGTAATAATCGTGGATACCGAGCGCGATTCCAAGGAATGCACAGGTAACTACGAGCATCTTTGCAGAAGGCAGGATCGCAAAAAGAAACAGACCGATAACGGTCGAAGCTGCCTGGATAAGAACTCTCGTACGTGATGTAAGGATATGCGCAAATCTGTTCTTGACGAAGCCGCATACGAAGCATGCCATGAAGCCGCATACGAGGAAGAAGAATGAAGATGTTGCAAGTGAGATACCGACGTTCTCAAGATAGTTCGGAATGAACACGAGCATAAATGCGAGCGCAACACCTAACATCAGGAATGAAGAGTTAAGGAATCTTGCAATCCTTGAATCTGCAAACACTGAGAGATAACCGCTTATGGATAAGGGCGCTTCCCTGACCTGCGTATTGTTCTGCATGAAGTAGATCATGCCGATGGATGTGAGAACGAGTGCGGCACCGCTGATGATGGTTACGATGAAAAGACCGTATCTCTCATAGCAGATGCCTGCAATAACCGCACCAACTGAAACGCCGAGGAAATAAGAAGATGCCTGGACGTTATGGATAACTCTGTCGTTATAGTCCTTGTATCCGAGTCTTCCCGCATTGATACGGTAATCTCTTAAGTAATCGAATGACATACCGAAGCAGAAACCTATGGGAAGAGCA
Source organism: Saccharofermentans sp. (assembly GCA_024695565.1). The sequence continues at coordinate 7,530 of JAILHX010000029.1, forward strand.
AGAACAGCGGTTACGTAAGGTATATTAACTACGCCCGCAATAAGAGCCAGGAAATATCCTGCGCATGTGATCGCGATAAGAGCGATCCTGCTCGTAAGCTTCATCTTGATGCTGTTCCTGATGCCTGCAAATCCGAGGAATCCCCAGATATAAAGAAGCATGGCAACGCAGATGATTCCCTGCACTGCAGGCATAGGCAGTTCATGCAATTGCTCTTTGAAATAATCCGCGAAAGCGACCGGGATCATTACGGCTCCGAATGCCGTAAAGAATGACAGGAATCTGTTGGCATTCTCACCATACATAACGAGTACGGGAGCATTGCCGGAGATACCTTTCGAGATCGTGGAAATAAGGAGATTGAGCTCAAAGATCATGATACCCATGGAGATCGCGATCGAGATGATCGTGAAAATCCAGGAAAGGCTCATTCCGTTAACAGAATTCTCGAAGTCGGAACGGGGCATCATGATCTCCAATACGCCCGCAACCGTGTTGCTCGATGATATGATCGGAGCGATGGCGCAGACATAAGATACTCCGCTGTCATTACGTGTAGTAAACGCAGCCTGCTGCAGACCGAAGCAGTCAATGTACTGATTGCCTGCACCGGTCAGATAATACTGCTGGACATTACCTGTTGCAGTTGAAGAATAAAGTCTTAAGAATGAATCACCGGCCATCGTATAGATATTGACCTGATAAGGCTTATCGGGAGCATACTTATAGATCGGGAGCATGTATGACATGTTCTCTCTGACATCCGTATAAGTAAGAGCAGTAGCACATGATACGGCGCACTTCTCCATCATGTCGGCACGCTCACTCTCAAGCGCTTTGATATATGTCTTGGATAGCTGTGTAGCCATAACGAGAAGAACTACAAGTATGATCGTAAAACAGTAGCCGATCGTTGACGAAATAAGTCTTCTGTCGCGGCTCTGGGCAGTCTCGGTATTCTTCTTGCCGCCCGAACCGCTCTGCTTGTTCCTGATGACACGGATAAGGATCTCCTGAATTGCAAAGAGCAGTACGCCTGATACAACAGCGATCATAACAGCCGTAAGGATCCTTCCCTCGAGCTTATCGCCGATCTCATAGAGTTCACCGAATGTGCACTTGTATTCAAATACGCCTACGCACATTCCCGTGCTGTCTGTGATGGGAAGGATTATGCTCTCATAATTCTCACCGGTAATGACCGTGCGGTCTGATGAACCGAGCCACTCAGAAATGTCTCTTCCTGCTACTGCAAATTCAGAAGGATCATTAACTCCGCGGCTTACAAGAAGTGATAACTGCCCCTGGTTATAACCGAAGAGTCCGTAACCTTCTGCAGAGAGATTCTCCGTTGAAGTATCTGCGAGCATGAGATCTAACAAAGCACTGTATTTTGCAGGTGCATTAACGGTATCAGTCACAAGATCGTCTCCGTCCACAGTCATTCTGACGACGTCTGTAACCTGCTGCATCTTAGTGTCTGATATCTTCTTAAATTCGTCCTCAAACTGCAGCCTCATGTGGTGTACAGCAAAGGATACTGCAGCGATTGCCACAACGAATGAAACAATTACCAATATACAGATACGAACTATTCTTCCCGCAACATCGTTGCGTTCTGCCGTCCGTTCATTCTGAAGATTCGCCATTTGTAAGAAGCCTCCACGATTAGCTGAAAATCCGCATACATTATACACAAATAATAAAAAAACAAGAAATTATAATAATAGGCAGGAATTAGGTTTTTTGCGTGCCCGAAAACATCTTGCTGCAAATGTCTAAAAAAAGAAAAAAGGTTGTCATAAAGACAACCTCTTCATAACTGGTTGCGGAGGCGGGACTCGAACCACACGACCTCCGGGTTATGAGCCCGGCAAGCTACCAACTGCTCCACTCCGCGATATCTATCGCCGCACTTAGTAAGGAATAAATGGTGCTCGTGACCGGACTTGAACCGGTACGGATTTTACTCCGACGGATTTTAAGTCCGTTGCGTCTGCCAATTCCGCCACACGAGCCTATCCGTTAAGTGCGAAGAGTATATTAACATCATGACCGCTCAAAGTCAAGGCAAATATCGCTTACTTTAGTAATCGAAATGCCTTAAAACAATAATATAAAAAAGGGTTGATTGAAAAATCATATTCGCTACAATTAAGATAATTAATTTATAAAGGAGATTAGACGCATGCCTAACGATCCTGAAGACTTTAATAATCTTGATGGTCTTAACAACCTTAATGGTACAAATAATTTAGATAACAAGGACGATTTCATTGATTCCTCTTTCGTTATTCAGTTCAAACCGGGAGAAGAAAAACCCGTAGCAGATAAGCTCAAGGAAAACAAAGAGAATCTTGAGAAGGGTTACGATCCTTTTAAGAAAGACTTCACAGATACATTCAAAGATCCGTTCAAGGATGAATTTGATGATTTCGAATTCGATTCATCCATCTCTGCATTTAAGCCCCTGGAGCCTAAGCCTGAGGATAAGCCCGCAGAAAAGCCTGCAGAAGCACCCAAACCCGCTTTTGAACCCAAGCCTGCTGCCTCATCCAATGAACCGGTATTCCCCAAGAACGGCGGTACATTCGATAAGCCTGCAGAAACAACCAAGGCTCCTGAAGTATCCAAGAATGCAATCCCTGAATTCAACGGCATGAAGAGCGACAAGCCTGATGCACAGGCTAAGCCAGCTGACGATAAGTTCTTCAAGTCCGGCAGTGGTCTTGATTTTGCTACATCCGAGCACGACAAGAAGACCAGCCCGTTCATGAATGCAGAAAAGCCCGATATCCCCGCACCTGACGGTGTAGATATCCCCAGAGCAGAAAAGCCTCTGGATAAGCCTGCAGCAACACCGGCACCTGTAGCATCACCTTTCAAGGCAGCTCCTGCTGCTTCTGCTACACCTGCAGCACCTAAGGCAGAGTCGGTTAAGCCTGCTGCCGCATCACCTTTTAAAACTGCAACACCCGCTGCCCCCGCAGCTCCCGCAGCTCCTAAGGCAGAACCTGCCAAGCCCGCTTCATCACCGTTCAAGATCGAACCTGCTAAGCCGGCTACATCTGCAGCTCCTGCGCAATCTCCGTCTGCACCTTCACCTGCCCCTGCCGCACCTGCAGCTAAACCGCAGGCACCTCAGGGTTCTGTATACAGACCTTATCCTTCATCCTCTAAGGGTGATGTTTTCGATACCATTAAGCTCGATCATCAGGAATCTGCCAAGGAGAACGAAGTTCCCAGAACAGAAGATCTCATTATCCGTACAAGCGATTCCAAGACGGCAAAACCTGCATCTCCCGTTACACCTAAGGCAGAGCCTGCAAAGCCCGCTGAGACAGCTAAGCCTGCTGCAACCGCAGCAGCTACAGCCGTAGCAGCAGCCGCTACGGCAGCAACTGCAGCTGCATTTACCAAGGCTCCGGCTACACCTGAACCTGCAAAGCCTGCAGTATCTAAGCCTGTTACACCCGTAACTCCTGCAGCTAAGGCTGAGCCTGCCAAGACAGTTGAGACTCCCAAGCCGGTTACTCCCGCAGCTAAGGTTGAACCCGCTAAGCCGGTTACTCCCGCAGCTAAGGCTGAACCCGCTAAACCGCTTGAGACTGTTAAGCCCGTAACACCTGCTGCAAAGGTTGAACCTGCAAAGACAGTTGAGACTCCCAAGCCGGTTACTCCCGCAGCAAAGGTTGAACCTGCTAAGCCTGCTGAGACTTCTAAGCCCGTAACACCTGCCGCTGCCGCAACTGCTGCCACAGCAGCTACAGCAACCGCAGCAGCTACAGCTGCAACAGCAAAAGCTGCTGCAACACCTGCCAAGCCGCTCGATACAGTTAAGGCTTCTACACCTGCAGCCACATCTAAGCCTGCACCTGCAGCTGCTACTAAACCCGCTACAACTGCACCCGCTGCTACTAAGCCTGCAGCTAAGCCCGTTGATAAGGTTCAGGCTCCTGCCGAGACAGATATGCCTCACAGACCGGCTGCAGTAGCAAGCGACAAGAAGGCTGCTGCAACTAAGGCAGCACCTGCTCCCGCACCGCAGAATTCCAGACCCGGTACACCTTCTGCTCCCGCAGGACAGCAGGCATATTCACCTTTCGAGCCTAAGGGCAAGCAGCCGACCCCTGCTACAAGGGGAGTTTCCAGTTCACAATCATCACACGACAACAAGACGATCGCACCTGTTACTACAGTTAAAAAGAAGGGCAAGAAAGAAAGGCGTGTAACAAGAGATCCCGGTCTCATCGGCCTTATCACTTTCCTCTGCATCATCTTCGCTGCCATCGGTATCTTGTGGGCATTGGACAACACCAATGGACTTAAGGCTCTCTTCGGAAATAGACAGGTTGAGACTGTTGCTACTGAAGCTACAGACAGAAGGACTACGGAATCTTCTAAGGAAGAAGAGGACGTGACCGAATCTGAGACAGAGAAGACTGCGGAAACAACTACCGAAGCCACAACCACTACTACTGAAGCTACTACAACTACTACCGAAGCTACTACGACAACTACAGAGACTGAGGCTACGACAACTACTACCGAAGCTACTACTACAACTACAGAAGCTACGACCACAACTACCGAAGAACCGACAACAACCACTACAACAGAAGCTACAACGACGACTACTGAGGAGACAACAGAACGTACCAGAAGAACTTCTACTGAAGGTACGGCAGAAGGTTCCTGCATCAATGATTTCGACATGAACATCACAAGATTCACTCCTACAGCAGGCGGATTCAAGTTCGATATCGAATTGAAGAATAAGAGTGATTATACATCCAATCTTCCCAAGTCACTTAAGGGATTGGATATCAGACTCTACTGCAATTCAGAGATCACGGAAGTAACTTCTGATTCAATGGTATTTACCGGTGAAGGTACAGCATACTGGGGCGTTCCGAACGAGATCGCAGTCGCACCCGGTGAGACTTATACATTCACGGTATATGTATCCACATCTTCAAGCGTAACTTCCTATGGTTATACTTACGCTTACTTTGACTGGTACAAGTAATACCTAAACAAACCAAAAGCAAAAGAGGATGTCTCATAAGCGTTTGTTCTGCTTGTGGGACATTCTTTTTTTGTCTTACCGGAAGCACTAGTGTCAGACCCTGCTTCTTCTGTATGGGTGTATCTGCCATTTTCCAGGTATATGAGCGGAAAACAACGTTTTGTACACACAGTTGTAACGCACACCCGTACTTTTGCCGTACATATGCCCGGAATCCCTCACTTTGTACACACGTTTGTACAACACCTGCCGTACTTTTGCTGTACATTCACCCGGAAAACCCTGCTTTGTACATACACATGTAACGCACTGCTGTACTTTTGCTGTACATTCACCCGGAAAACCACACTTTGTACATACACATGTAACGCACTGCCGTACAAATGCGTGTACAACACTTCCGCACAACTTACAGACAGCGACAAAAAGAGAAGGGGCTGCCCATATGTTCTGAGCAGCCCCTTATAAGTTTGTTTTTCAGTATTAGATCACGCAGGTTTTTTTACCGTATCGAAAACGAACTTGCCTCTTCTGTAATCGATCTTAAGAGATACAACATCCTTAAGTGCGCCGGTAAGGAACATGTCAGAGAGCGGATCTTCGACATTGGTTCTGATAGCCTTACGCAGAGGTCTGGCACCATACTTCTCGTCGTAGCCAATCTCAGCAAGCCTGTCACCTGCAGCCTTTGATATGGAGCCCTTGATGTGCTTCTCATCAAGGGAAGCGAATACATCCTTGATCATGATATTAACGATCTGGCGGATCTCCTCAGGCTTCAATGACTTGAATATGATCGTCTCATCAACACGGTTTAAAAACTCAGGACGGAACGTCTCCTTGAGAGCGCTCTGAACGTGCTGTTCCATAGCCTCGTGAGTCTCATTGAAAAAACCGATCGTGGCAGCCTTCGCAGAGCTTCCTGCGTTGGATGTCATGATGATGATACAGTTCTCAAAGTTAACATGCAGTCCGTGGCTGTCTGTAAGGACGCCGTCGTCAAGCATCTGCAGGAGAAGATTGAATACGTCAGGATGAGCCTTTTCGATCTCGTCGAAAAGAATTACCGAATAAGGCTTCCTTCTTACCTGCTCTGTGAGCTGGCCTGCATCGTCGAATCCTACATATCCCGGAGGAGAACCGATGAGCTTGGAAACTGAATGAGGTTCCATGTACTCTGACATGTCGATCCTGATAAGTGCTTCCTCAGTATCGAACATGACTTCAGCCAGAGCCTTAACGAGCTCTGTCTTACCTACACCGGTAGGTCCTACGAATATGAATGAAGTAGGCTTATGCTTCTTGGTAAAGCCTGCTCTTGTACGTCTTACTGCGCTTGCAACAGCGTGTACAGCCTCTTCCTGGCCGATAACACGCTTATGAAGTCTCTCTTCGAGATTTGCGAGCTTCTCTGTCTCAGTCTCAGAGATGGACTTCAAAGGAATTCCTGTCCACATCTCAACGACTCTGGCGATGTCTTCAACCTGGATCGGATCAGGTGCGATATCGTTCTCTAACTGGTCTAGCTCGTTCTGAAGCTTATCGGCCTTGGCCTTAAGCTCAGCTACCTTCTCGTACTCGCCTTCGCGTTCTTCGGGAGAAGCATTCTCCATACTGTCTATAAGCTGCTGATGTTCGAACTTGGCCTTGGCGAGAGCCTTCTTCGTGTTAGCGAGCTTAACGAGCTTAACGTTCTTGAGGTTAGCTGCAGAACCTGCCTCATCGATAAGGTCGATCGCCTTATCGGGAAGGTATCTGTCAGTGATATATCTCTTGGATGCCTTTACGGCAAACTCGATTACTTCATCAGAATATGTGACATTATGGTGCTTCTCGTAGTAGTCCTTAATGCCCTTCAATATCTCAATGGACATCTCAACGGAAGGTTCATCAAGCATGACCTTCTGGAAACGTCTCTCGAGTGCGGAATCTTTCTCGATCCTCTTATACTCAGCTGTTGTCGTTGAGCCCAGGATACGGAGCTCGCCTCTTGCCAGAGCGGGCTTTAAGATGTTAGCGGCATTGGTGGAACCCTCTGCGTCGCCTGCACCGATAATGGTATGGAGCTCATCGATAACAAGAATGATGTTCTCAGCCTTGATCGCTTCGTTGATAACACCCTTGATACGGCTCTCGAACTGTCCTCTGAACTGGGTGCCTGCAACCATGGCAGGAAGGTCAAGCTGCCATACCTGCATGTTGAGGAGCTTCTCAGGAACGGATCCTTCAACGATCTTAACAGCGAGGCCCTGTGCTACGGCTGTCTTACCTACACCGGGGGCACCGATGAGAACAGGATTGTTCTTCGATCTTCTGTTAAGGATCTGAATGCAGCGCTCGATCTCGGTGTCACGGCCGATGATGCGGTCGATCTTGCCTTCTGCCGCGCGCTCGGTAAGGTTCGTACCGAACTCATTGAGGTACTTGAGACGGGGCTTGCCTTTGGGTGCCTTCCTGGTATCCTTGGCGCCCTTGTCATCAGCGTCTCCGCCTGCTTCACTGCCGGGTCTTCTGCCGAAGAGAGAGTCAAAGAGGGAATGTCCGCCCTTCTTGTCTTCTTCGCCATCAGCATCGTCCTTCGTATCTTCAGGATCGGTAATACCTACGGGTGTAGAATCCTCATCGAATTCATAACCGTCTTCGTCATCTTCGAACGGGAGCCCGTCCCCGTTAGCGAGGTTCCTTAAGAAATCTGCGGGATCAGCAGAGAAACCGTTCTGAGATACGAGTTCTTCCAATCTGTCACTCATCTCATCGATGTTTTCTGCGTTGATGCCTGTTGCCTTAAACATGTCTGTTACGCCTGAGATTCCTGATTCATAGGCGCACTTAAGGCAGAAACCTTCATCAATTCTGTTGCCGCTCTCATAGCGGCTTGTAAAGACAATTGCATGTCTCTTCTTACAAATACTACAAAGTGCCATTATTCTTCTCCGTTATCTATATCTTCCCTTATCCTGCGTCTTACCTTAGGTCCGGTAAGAATGTCGTATTGTTCTTCCTCGAGCCTTGCCGTATCGATGAATGCGGAAATATCCTTATACTGGCCGTTCTTCTCGGCTTTGTCGAGAAGTGGCTTTAAGAACTGTCCCGTGTAAGACTTCTTGCATTTAGCGATCTGCTCAGGTGTTCCGCAGGTAACTACTTCGCCGCCTCCGTCACCGCTCTCGGGACCCAGATCGATAATGTAATCTGCTGTCTTAATAACGTCAAGGTTGTGCTCGATTACGACCACAGTGTTCTTATTTTCTGTTAGGCGTTCTAAAATGTCAACCAATTTATGAACGTCCGCAACGTGCAGACCCGTGGTGGGTTCATCTAATACATATATCGTTTTTCCGGTCGATCTTCTCGACAATTCCGAGGCA
>JAILHX010000072.1 GCA_024695565.1 Saccharofermentans sp.
CAGGAATACATAAAGATACAGGAAAAAGTATATGAATGATCCCCTGAACCAGGTCTCCCTCATCATCAGGAAAAACGGGATCAGGGCAAAGACGATCCTCACGGGCACGAATATGCCCGTGATCTTTCCCGTCATCATTACCACGTTTATAACTACGAGTAAGAGCAGTTTTGTTCTCGGATCGAGTTTTCTCATTCAACAAGATTTGCCTTGGCAAAATGCTTTCTTAAGATCCTCTTGGCAAAAAGGCCGCCCAGGAATCCGCCGACAACTGCAATGACGATCATTCCGATGAACATCCAGTCAGGTGTAAGCGATCTTATGACCTCTACATACTCCTTGCCATATCCTTCTTCAAGATTTGCAAGATAGCTGTCTCTGTAACCAAAGAACAGCGGAAGTCCCATACCGGCTGTCCAGAGCATCATTGTTCCGCAGCACACAGGACCGAATTTGATCTTGCTGAAATCTGCTTTCATCCAGATAAGATCCGTAATGAGTCCTGCAGCAATTCCAATTACAACGCAGGGCCAGGGTCTTCCCATCAGTAATGTGATAAGTCCGAGAAGCAATCCCATGATCGTGATCATGCCGAACTTCTTGACCTTTGTTAAGAAGATCATGATCGGGATAGCTCCAAGGAAGCCCTCAATTATCCCTGCAAATATAAATGCCTGCGGGATAAACCCTAGCATCGCTACCAGAAAGATACAAAGGAAATGCAATGCCGTATAGATACCGATGTTGATTAAATCTTTTACTTCAAACTTCTTCATGCTGTTTTTGCTCCTTTCTTCCAAGCAATATCTGAATTGATCTTTTCAGTGAAGTTTTTGTATAAACCGCCTTTTTCCATAAGCTCGGCATGCGTACCGCGCTCTTTGATAATGCCGTCATCGACTACAAGGATCTCATCTGCACTTCTTATGGTCTTAAGCCTGTGTGCGATGACGAGCAACGTCTTATCCTTTACCAGTTCGCTGATGGCTTCCTGGATAAGGCTCTCATTATCCGCATCTACTGAAGCTGTTGCTTCATCCAAAATGACAATAGGAGAATCTTTTAAGATGCATCTTGCGATAGAGATGCGCTGCTTCTCGCCACCTGATAATGTTGCGCCGCCTTCACCGATCACAGTGTCAAAACCATCCGGGAGAGCCATAATGAAGTCATAGCAGCGGGCCTTTTTGGCAGCCTCAATAACCTCTTCTTTTGTCGCATCAGGTCGTCCCATAACAATATTGTTATAAATGGTATCCTGGAAAAGATAGACACGCTGGAACACCATGCTGATCTGCTGCATAAGATGCTTCATTGAAACGTCTCTGATATTCACGCCCTTGATCCTTACGGTTCCGGAATTAACATCCCAGAATCTCGCCAGGAGATTTGCTATAGTGCTCTTTCCGCTTCCAGAAGGACCAACTACGGCAGTCATTGTGTTTGGAGCCATCTTAAATGACACGCCCTTCAAAACTTCATTATCGTCGTATCCGAAAGAGACATTCTCGAATTCGACTTCCGCTCCTTCATATTTCTTCGGGAAGATGCATTTTCCGCTGTCATCAAGTTCCGGGACAGCAAGCACCTCTTCTATCCTGTCCATACAGGCACTCATGACAGTGAGTCTTGTTGACTCGTTATAGAGAGCGTATACCGGTACATAAAGATCAAACAGGAAGAGCATCATGGCCACAAAATTGGAGGTGGAAATGATACCGTTCATCACAAGGAATGCGCTTAAGCCTAATGTAATCGCGGATCCAACGGCATAGATAACACCAAGTTTTATATTCCAGGGATGTACTACATGCTCGAATTCAATATTATCCTTGCAGCTCTTATCAAAGTTCGCTGTCAGATCTTTGGAAGACTTGCCCAGCATATTGAAAGTCTTAATGATATTCATTCCTTCCGTGTAATCGATCACTGCAGAAGTAAGTTTCTCAGCCTGTTCCTGACGGATATTAGTATGCTTCTGGATCTGCTTCTGCGAAGCCTTTCCGCATAGGATTATTGCAGCGACTGTGATCAATCCCACAATGCCTACCCTGTAGTCGAAAATAAACAGGAAGATGATCATGATGGCTTCTGAGAAGAAATACGTCATAAGCTGTGCGATCTGTGACATGCACACTTCCTCGACCATTGACATATCCGTTGTAAGAACTGTTGAGATCTTGCCTATATTGCCTTCTGTGTAATAACCCATCGGAAGATTTTTAAGATGCTCTCCTATGGCTATTCTCATATCGGCAAACATCTCAAAGCCTGTTGCCGACTGAAGCCTGTCGCCAATGTACTGTGCAATGATCTGGAGCAGCAATATCGTAGCCATGGCGATCGCAGCTTTCATAAACAAGTCAGTAGCATCACTGCCTTTGAAGAATCTGTCAATAACCAGAAAGGCAACGATGACAGGACTCTTCATCAAAAGTCCTTTTATAAAACAGAAAATATATGCAAGTCTTATCCTGTGCTTTCTTTTGCCGGCAGCTTCAACGATCCTGTGTATTAATCTGATCATTTTACACACCCTCCTTTATCTGCCATTCGCCTGTCTTTGCCTGGGCCTCCCACAAATGTTTGTACTCCGCATTTCTGCCGAGAAGTTCCTCATGAGTGCCGATATCGCTGATGTTTCCGTCATTGAGCACAACTATTTGATCAGCCTCAACGATCGATGGAAGTCTGTGGGCGATGATTATTATCGTCTTGTCCTTGATTACCTGAGATATTGCAACATTCATCTTCTCCTCATTCTCAGGATCGATAAATGCAGTCGCTTCATCTAGAACGATGATAGGTGCATCCTTAAGGATCGCTCTGGCCAAAGCTATACGTTGTCTCTCACCACCGGACAACATCTTTCCGCTGTCACCTGCCTTGGAATCTATACCCATGGGGAGCCTTGCAAGGAAATCATTACACTGT
>JAILHX010000074.1 GCA_024695565.1 Saccharofermentans sp.
CAGTGCCAGCACATGGAAGATTAAGGGAGCGTGATAATTATGTTGAAGATATTACACAGAATAGTAAATATGACAGGAAAGTATAAAACCCGTATCAGGGCTTCATACATAACTGCATTTCTCAAAGGAATAATGATGAAGGTACCGTTGATGCTCTGTTTTTTCTGCATAAGTTATTTTATGCAGGGACAGATGGACAAGACAAAGTGTATCTATTTTGGTGTAGCAGTTTTGGCCAGTGTAATACTCGAAGCAGTATTTGAGCACATATCCAATGTTTTGCAGTCGGCAACAGGATATATGGTATTTGCTGATATGAGACTTAAACTCGGTGACCATTTGCGCAAATTGCCGATGGGATATTTTACTGAGGGTAACATCGGTAAGATCAGTTCTGTTCTCTCCACTGATATGGTCTTTATAGAAGAGAACTGTATGGGTGTTTTATCCGAACTGGTAACGTTTCTCATATCGCAGAGCCTTATGGTAGGCATGATGTTCGTGATGGATTTCAGGATGGGTCTGTTGTCACTTCTTGTTGTTGGAATATTCGTCATTGTCGGCAACCTGATGCTGAAGACTACAATGAAGCATTCTGTTACCAAGCAGGAGGCGAGTGAATCTCTTACAGAGGAAGTTTTGGATTTTGCTGAGGGTATCGGGATAATCAAATCCTATAATATGCTTGGCAGCAAATCAAAGAGACTTACTGATGAGTTCGAGAAAAGCTGTAAGAAGAGCATTGATTTCGAGGTGGAATACTCGCCCTGGTCCAGAGCTTTGTATCTGACATTTGGAGTTGGTACGGCTTTAGTGCTTGCTTTGAGCGGATATCTGTATATATCGGGTTCATTATCAGCTGAATATATGGTCGGAATGGCTCTTTTCCTTTTTGATGCTTTCGTAGCTATAAAAAGTTATTACGGTCAGATGGCCAGACTTACAGTTACAGCTGCAAGCCTTGATCGTATAGAAGAAGTGTTTGCTGCTGAAGAACTTAAGGATGACGGTAAGAGTGTTCTTGGTCATGTACTTGCTTCTGACAGTGAGATCGAATATGACAATGTCGGATTCGCATATACAGATAAAGATGTACTGTCCAATGTCTCGTTTACTGTAAAGCCGGGCGAGATGACTGCCCTGGTTGGTCCTTCAGGCGGCGGAAAATCCACGATTGCCTCACTTCTTGCCAGATTCTGGGATGTTAAGAGCGGAAAGATACTTGTCAGAGGCGAAGATATCAGAGATGTCTCACTTGGATCACTGATGGATCAGATAAGCATGGTATTCCAGAGAGTATATCTTTTCCAGGATACCATATATAACAACATAGCGATCGGCCGTCCTGATGCGACACGTGAGGAAGTTGAAGCAGCAGCTAAGAAGGCAAGATGTTACGATTTTATCATGCAGCTGCCTGACGGATTTGATACTGTTATCGGCGAAGGCGGCGCCTCTCTCTCGGGCGGTGAACAGCAGAGAATATCTATCGCAAGATGCATTCTGAAGGATTCACCGATCGTAATCCTTGATGAAGCGACAGCAAGTGTCGACGCAGATAACGAGCGCGCTATCCAGGAAGCTATCTCAGAACTTTGTAAAGATAAGACGTTGCTTGTAATCGCACACAGATTAAGAACGATCAGAGATGCGGATCAGATCCTTGTAGTATCAGACGGCAAGATTGCCGAGAGAGGTAATCACGAGACACTGATGGCACAGAATGGAACATATGCTCATATGGTATCGCTGCAGGAAGCTTAAAAACATATAAACCGGATGAATACGGGGTGTCTCAGGACTAAGAGGCACCCCGTAATAATTAGTGAATTATGTTTATCTAAAATTGGTTAGTTATATCTAACTTGTTGTGCTATAATCCTCCTCAGATGTGATTTTGACAGAGGTTTTATAGTATGAATAAGAAGCTTGAATCAGCTTTTATCTTAGGATTTATATCTTTACTTTTATGTGGTGTCGGTGACTGGCTTATAGGTTATGAACCTGAAGGTGGGGAGCCATTGATCTACGGTATTACCACCACAGCAATATCAGGTGTGCCGATATGGTTTTATGTGTTGTCATTCTTCTTCGGGTTCTTATCCGGATTCGGATGTCTTTATTTCGCGCCTGCGGTAATGAAGACGCTTGATCTGAAAGGAATCTCGAAGAATTCGAAAATGTATAAGCTCATGGGATTTGGCTTAAAGTCCGCACCCATGATGTTCGTATCTTTCCATGCCGCGTGCTGCATTGTGCTGTTGATGATACAGGCAGCGCTCCGTGCAGGACTTGATATCACTTCTGCCGATTCGGTATTCCTTATACCGGTAGCAACAGCGCTGATACCGTTTCTCATTTGGTGCTATATCTGTGATATCCCTGTAACCATTGCTTATATGTATTTCACTTTGAAGGGCAAACTGGGTATCAACAAAGCAGCTTTTATTCTGTGTCCAATGGGTCTCAGCATTGCAGCTAAGATAATAGCTGCTGTTATGGTAGCTTTAGGCAACAAATGGTCTTTCCTTACAGCTTGTGGCGAATCGTGGGGATATGCATTCATGTGCCTGGCATTCTATTTCGCAGTTAAGAAAGATGCGAGGTCTGATAAATGATCGTTCTCCAGCTGATCTTATTCTGTGCGCTCTTTGCTTTGATGGTAAAACTCGGAGTAGGTAATAATGCATTGAATGCGCTTTATTTTTACCCGAAGACCGTACAGGAACGTGTATATGAATTAGGCCTTACCGACAGGCAGACGGTCTCTAAGAAGAGAAAGTTCTTCATGACAGCTTTCTTTACGGTTATGGCTGCCGCACTCATCGCGATAATCGCTTTCTGGAATCAGATTAGAGAGTTTTGGCCGGCTTATCTGCAGGCACTTTTGTTCCTTGAAGTAATGAACTGGTTCGACGGAATCGTTATAGATAAGACCTGGGTCGCTTTAAGTCCTCTTTGGATAATACCCGGAACTGAAGATATCCCCTTTGTCCAGACATGGAAGCAGATGTTTAAGAAGAGAATCATCCTCACTGGAATATGGGTGTTTGGAGCTGCAATTATTGCAGGAATAGTCGTACTTATAGGAAAGATAATGATGTAAATAAGGAGAGCGCTATGGGACTTTACAGAAAATTCGTTAATCAGACGAGAAAACCGGAGGGAACTCTTGGCAAGATGATGGTAAATGGAATGAACAGCGGTCATGCAAAAATGGCAGACTGGGGTATGTCACACCTGCCGGAAATGATACCTGCAAAAGTTTTGGAAGTTGGCTGCGGCGGCGGAAGAAATGCGGGTGAACTGGCCAAGAGATACCCTTCGGCAAAGGTTACCGCAATCGATTATTCCGATGTGTCTGTAACTAAAGCAACGGATTATAACAAAGCTGTTATTGAGGC
>JAILHX010000080.1 GCA_024695565.1 Saccharofermentans sp.
CGCAACGATCTTGTCGAGGATTTCCTTCTGCATCGGGAGATTTCCTCCGAGTCTGCCGTGGAAATAAACGGGCTTCTTGCCGTTAGCGCCAAGTCTGACGTCTTCGATCATCTGGCCTGCATTGAGCTCAACGTCGAGGAAAGCCTTTACGCTGGGCATATCTGCTGCTTCAGCGATTGCCTTGTAAGGGAAAGGCCAGAGAGTGATAGGTCTGATCATGCCGACCTTGATACCAAGCTCACGAGCCTGACGGATAACGTTTCTGGAGATTCTGGAGCATGTGGAGAATGCTGTGATAACGATCTCCGGATCATCATCCATGCAGATGGACTCATAACGGACTTCGTTAGCCTCAACGATCCTGTACTTCTCCTGAAGCTCAAGGTTCTTCTTCTCAAGGACATCGGGATCGATGTAGATTGATGTTACTGTGTGGTGGAAGCCCTCGCCCTTTCTGCCGTTAGCAGCCCAAGGCTTCTCGATCTTCTCAACAGGCTCTTCATCACGGAAAGCTACAGGCTCCATCATCTGGCCGAGAGTACCGTCGCCTACGATCATGCAGGTCATTCTGTACTTATCAGCGAGGTTAAATGCCTCAACTACGAGCTCATAGAGCTCCTGAACGGAAGCGGGTGCGATAACGATATTTCTGTAGTCACCGTGTCCGCCGCCCTTTGTAGCCTGGAAATAGTCGCCCTGTGCAGGCTGAATGCCGCCAAGACCCGGGCCTGCTCTAACGATATTAACTACAACTGCAGGAAGCTCAGCTCCTGCGATGTAGGAGATACCTTCCTGCTTGAGGGAGATTCCCGGAGAGGAAGATGATGTCATAACTCTGAAGCCTGCTGCTGCAGCGCCGTAAACCATGTTAATGGCTGCTAGCTCAGATTCAGCCTGAACGAAGTTACCGCCGACCTGAACCATCTTCTTAGCCATGTAGTGCATGACTTCTGTCTGAGGTGTGATCGGGTAACCGAAATAGTTGCGGCAGCCTGCTCTGATCGCTGCCTCGGCAATGACTTCATTGCCTTTCATTAATACTCTTTTCTGTGCCATAAAAACTCCCTCCCGATCAGAAACGCTCAACAGTGATTACAACGTCCGGGCACTGCGTAGCACAGAAAGCACATCCGATGCACTCATCGGGATTTACGCAGGTTGCGGGGTGATAACCCTTGGCGTTAAGCCTTGTCTTGTCAAGTTCGAGGATTTTCTTAGGACAAGCTGCAACACAAAGTCCGCAGCCTTTGCACAGATTCTCGTTAAAAGTTGTCTTACCTTTTGCCACGATGAACCTCCTAAAAATAAAACGCGCCATTTAATACGCTAAAATTATCGTCATATTATAAACTTGATTGTTTTTATAAGCAAATGTTTTTAGTTTAATTCAGATCAAACCATAAAAAGAGCTGCCCGGGTATCCGGACAGCCCTAAAATGATTAAGTTTTCTCTACAATTACTTAGGTGCAGCAACAACTGCGTCAGAGATAGCAGCCTCGTCAGCGATAACAACAACGTTCGGGTGAAGCTGGAGAATTGATGCAGGTACCTTAGGTGTAACAGGGCCACAGAAAGCCTTCTCAACGATATCCTTCTTGCCTGCGCCTGTAGCCATGAGGATAACTGTTGTAGACTTCATGATATAACCGATACCCATTGTGTAAGCCTGTGTAGGAACTGCGTCGAGATCGCCGTTGAAGAAGAGTCTTGCATTGTCCTGGATCGTCTGATTCTCAAGATCGATGCACTGAGTGTTTACGCAGAAAGCGTCAGCAGGCTCATTGAAACCGATGTGTCCGTCTCCGCCAATTCCGAGGAGCTGGATATCGAGGTGGCCAAGAGACTCAAGGATCTTATCGTAATCTGTGCAAGCCTTAACTGCATCCTGCTCAAGTCCGTCAGGTACATATGTCTTGCTCTTGTCGATGTTTACGTGATCGAAAAGATTCGTGTTCATGAAATATCTGTAAGACTGGTCGTGATCACCGCCAAGTCCTCTGTACTCATCAAGGTTTGCAGATGTGACCTTGGAGAAATCAAGGCTTCCTGCCTTATACATATCTACGAGATCCTTATAAGTTCCAATAGGTGTTGATCCTGTTGCAAGACCGATCTTGCAGTCGGGCTTTAATCTGATCTGTGAAGCGATAAGCTCAGCACATGCCATTGAAGCTTCTTCATAGTGGCTTTTTCTGATTACTCTCATAGTTCCATCTCCTGGTAATTTTGAATATATAAAACGGCTTCGCATGGAATTCACACGCGAAGCCGTAATATTCTTTAGTCTGCCATAAGGCCCTGTTCTTTAATGACTGCGATAACCTTGTCAACGTTCTCTTCGCAGATCTCATCAGTCTTTGCCTCAACCATGACACGGATCTTAGGCTCTGTACCGGATGCTCTAAGAAGGATTCTGCCGTCGCTACCCAAAGACTTAGTAACCTCTTCAACTGCCTTAAGGACTACAGGATTCTTCTGAGCTTCTTCCTTGTCCTTAACTACAACGTTCTTGAGGCACTGAGGATACATCTTCATCTCGCCTGCAAGCATAGAGAGAGGCAGCTTCTTTTCGAGCATTGTCATGAGTACCATGAGGGATGTGAGGATTCCGTCACCTGTTGTCGCATACTTTGCGAAAATGATGTGGCCTGACTGCTCGCCGCCGATCATGAAGCCGTTAGCCATCATGTTCTCAGCAACATACTTATCGCCTACTGCAGTCTTCTCTGTACGGATGCCGATAGCCTCACAAGCCTTGTAAAGACCCATGTTGCTCATGATCGTGGTAACGATCGTATTTCCGTCCAGGCGGCCTGTTTCCTTCATGTACTTTCCGCAGAGATACATGATCTGGTCGCCGTTTACTTCATTGCCTAATTCATCAACTGCAAGACATCTGTCAGCGTCGCCGTCGTATGCGAATCCGACATTAAGTCCGTTATCAATAACATACTTCTTAAGATTCTCAATGTGTGTGGAACCGCAGTTTGTATTGATGTTGAGACCGTCAGGCTGGTTATTGATTATATAAACCTTAGCACCGAGAGCCTCGAAAACAGATCTTGCGATGTTCCAGGAAGCTCCGTTTGCGCAGTCAAGGCCAACCTTCATGCCGTTGAATGCTCTTGTAGGGATCGTCATGAGATAGCCGATGTATCTGTTACGTCCTGAAGCATAGTCAACAACGTTACCGATTGCCTCACGCTCTGCAAGAGGGATTTCCTCGATCACACCATCGATATAAGCTTCGATCTTCTCTTCGATCTCAGCCTCGATCTTCTGGCCGTTGGCACGCATGATCTTGATACCGTTATCGTAGAAAGGATTGTGTGATGCAGAGATCATGATACCGCAGTCAAAACCGTCTGTTCTGCAGCAATAAGAAACTGAAGGTGTTGTTGTTACGTGAAGAAGATATGCATCAGAACCGGAAGATGTAATGCCGGCAGTAAGAGCTGCCTCAAGCATGTAAGAACTTCTTCTTGTGTCTTTTCCGATGATAATCCTTGCTCTTCCGTCATCGTGCATCTGGCCGTAATACCAGCCGATATATCTTCCTACCTGGAAAGCTTTCTGCGCGGTGAGTGCCTTGTTAGCTTCGCCTCTGAAGCCATC
>JAILHX010000141.1 GCA_024695565.1 Saccharofermentans sp.
AGGGTATAAGACTCTCATCCATTCCGGTGGTGATTACGACGAGGCCACACCTGTTCCCATTCCGAACACAGAAGTTAAGCTCGCTCGTGCCGACAATACTTGGCTGGCAACGGCCCGGGAAGATAGGTTGCTGCCGGATTAAATTCCTCGATAGCTCAGTCGGTAGAGCGTTCGGCTGTTAACCGAAATGTCACAGGTTCAAGTCCTGTTCGGGGAGCCAAAGCACCAATCTTAACGGTTGGTGCTTTTTTTTGCATTTTCGAGCAGTGTAACATTGTTACATTGGCTTCATTGGTTGAAAATAGCAACCAATATTCTGATATTTAGAAATCAGTTTGCATCCAAATACGGCGGGGATACAAAATACAAGAAGTATGCAGATACTCTTTTAGAATCAATTAACTGAACAGACTTGCGATAGCGCTCAGGATAAACATTAATGTTCCCCAGACGACAGGGAATGAGATAACGCCGAGCGCAATAAACAGAATGATCTTCCAGAGGTAGGAAGGTGCATCGCAGAATGTAGCGCCGGTCTGACCGTTAATGGCTACCTGATATGTCTTGCCGCCATATTTATATGAAGCAAGGTACATAGGGGCCAGAATATACTTGAACTTAACGTTGTAATAGTTAGTCGCGAGCTTGACCTCACTTACCGTGTCACCGTGGTGGAGGTCCCGCTCATAGGATCCGATATCGCTCTTGAGTTTCTTCTCGATGAGAACCTTCGCGCGCTCCCAGCCGTCGTTAAGACCAACCGTATAACGTTCTGCTACAAAGCCTGCAAGGTATTCGGGAGCATAAGGAACGAGCCTGTCAAAATAGAAGTTCTGAACCTTTGAGATGTGAGGGTGGGTTACCTTATCAGTCGCATAGACGATCATGTCATCGATGAACTGATTGCGTACGCCCTTATATTTCTTATACGTATAATATGTATCTCCATCGCTGTCCGTGTGTCTGTATCCGATCTTTGCTATATAAGCGGAGACAGTATCAGTATCGAATGTCCAAAAGGGAAGATAGAGACCTACGAAGTTCTCGAGTTTGCATTCCTGGACTGCTTTCGGTACAAAGCGCTTTTTCTTAAGGTTATCGACAAAGCACCTGGCAGCTTTATCGTTGTCTATCGCAAATGGAATAAGAGCGCCGGGAGCCATGATCTGTTCATTCTCTGCAGCGGGCATTACGCTCGTTGAACCGCAGAAAGGACAGCACCCTGATACCTGCGATGCATCGTAGAGTGCCTGACCGCCGCAGTTCTTGCAGACGATGAGTTTTCTTACGCTGCCCCAGTTAACGCTGGCGCGCTGCATAGCGGTATTGAAATCAAGTTCTTCAATGACTCTTCCTGTCTCAGGCTGGGGGAGTTCTCTTGTCGTTCCGCAGAAAGGGCAGAGCATCTTAAGCGTTGCAGGATCGTACTTGACCGTGGCACCGCATCCCGGACACTTAACGTCAGTATTTGACATGGTTACTTCGTTGATAACCTGTATGTTTTCTGCCATCTGAGAGTTCCTCTTTTCGAATTGCTACATAAATTTTATCAAAAAGCCAAGTTAAGTTTAAGTTAAGGTTTAGCGATTTTGAGGTTAAGGTTCGTTCTGTAGAATGAACATCGTAAGGGATAGGAACCGGCCGGGTTCCGAACCAGGAACAAGGAGCCCGGCGGTTACTTCGAAAACAAATCTTTTTAGAAAAGAGGTCGCAAATATGTGGACAAGGAAAAGTGTTAAGGCAAAGGGTAAGAAGAGCTTCTTCCAGAATTTCTGGAAATGCGTACTAGTCGGATTGATCTTATCGATCATCATCGGTGCAGCCAGCAGCGGAGGCGGAGGAGCCGGAAGCATGGCCGGTAACAGCGGCGGAGTGTTAGGCGGAATCCTCTCAGAATCTGAAGATGACCAGGATGTTGTAGTAGGTGATGTTGATGTCGATGTTGATCTTGGTGATGATGATGATCACGGTGTCACAGTTTCATATGATGTTGATAATAATGACTTCGGATTCGCAATCATGGCATTCCTCATCGGATTCGCATTTGCCTTCGTAATCTCACTGATCGCTACGGCAATCGCTCTCGCAATCAAGTACTTTTTGCTCACACCGTTTGAATACGGATGCAGGAAGTTCTTCAGAAAGAATCTTGATGAACCTGCAAAGCTCAGCAATATCGTATATGTCTTCGATTCTCACTATAAGAACATTATCAAGACAGCATTCATGAAAGACCTTTTTGTCTTCCTCTGGAGCCTGCTCTTCGTAATTCCGGGAATCATCAAGTCATACGAGTACAGAATGGTACCTTACATCATGAGCGAAGATCCTACAATGAACTACAAGGATGCTTTGGCTGAGAGCAAGAAGCTTATGACAGGCAACAAGTGGAAGACATTCGTTCTTGACCTCTCATTCATCGGTTGGGATATCCTCTCAGCAATGACATTAGGTTTCCTCGAGATCTTCTTCGTAGCTCCTTACAAGGCTTCTACGGAAGCAGCTCTCTATGAGACACTCAAGTATGGTATCGATGCAAAGTAATCAAAGGGAATAAGAATAGACCAAATGGGGAATAGGAATAGGTTATAATAAGGTCAGCCGGAGGAGATATAAGTCTCCTCCGGTCGGCTTTGGAAATGGAGAAACTTATGGGTTACAAGGTTTTGATCGCAGATGACGAGAAGGAGATAAGAAATCTTCTCAAGCTCTATCTGGAGAATGACGATTTTGAAGTTATTGATGTCGCTACGGGTGGAGAAGTAGCGGGGGCTCTCGATTCATTTAAGCCCGACATCGTTCTTCTGGATGTCATGATGCCCGGCAAGGACGGTATCCACGTTCTTAAAGATATCCGCGAAGTCAGTAATGTTCCCGTCATGATCATCTCTGCACGCACGGCTGATGCCGAGAGGATCTTAGGACTTAACGTCGGAGCTGACGATTATATCTGCAAACCGTTCAACCCGTTAGAAGTCGTAGCCAGAGTCAAATCACTCCTCAGGCGCTTTTATGCTCTCGGAGGCAGTGAGGATAAATCAGAGCAGATCACATGCGGTGATCTGGTCCTTGATACGGGCAAGTGCAGGCTCTTAAAAGACGGCAAGTCATTAGAGCTTACTTCAGTTGAATTTAAGATAATGGAGCTTCTCATGAGGCAGCCCGGCAAGGTCTATACCAAGCAGCAGATCTATGAGTATGCCTGGGGCGAAGATTACTTCGTTGCCGACAACAACATCATGGTTGCAATAAGCAAGCTCAGGACAAAACTCGATGACGATCCTTCGCGCTACATCAAGACACTGCGCGGCTTAGGATATAGACTGGAAGCTTAAGGGAGAATCAGATGAACAATGAGCGCGGCTTAAGAGGCTTCATACTCGCCAGGTTTTTCATCATCCTAATCATCGTGAGCCTGGTTGAGTTTACGGTCGTGCTTCTGACGAACAGACTGCTGATCCCGCTTATGATCAGCACCTTCAAATTAGATGAGATCATTCAGGCGGTAAGTTCAGAGAATCTTTTCCTTATCATCTTCGTACTCATCACAACTTCGATAGTTAATTCGGTATTACCGTTTTTTAAGGTATCACCTGCTGCAGTCAACAGCTTTTTGGAAGGCCTCATTGCCGAACGCGGAAGTGAAGCGGTAGCAGCGACGGAATCCATCAGAAATCTTACACAGGACACAAAGACGACAATACTTCTGGCTCTTGCCGTTATCTTTATTGCCATAGTCCTTATTACTCCTTATGTGATAGGCGGAATAATCTTCTCAATATCAGTTGCCAAAGAGATACGTATCTCCGAGAAGGAGAAGGAAGAAGCCAGAATAAGAGAAGAGAAGCGCCGCTATCTCATGATCTCCAACATCGTTCACGACCTGAAGACGCCCATGACAACAGTCTACGGCTACGCGAAGGCCTTAAATGACGGCGTTGTTCCCGAAGATAAGAAGTCTGAATATTTAGATGCGATAATGGCCAAGTCCGACAGGATGAACGACGTTGTTGCAATGCTATTAGATTACGTAAAACTCGACAGCGAAGGGTTTACTATCAAGAAGGAACATACGGATATCTGCGAACTGGTACGTGCCTGCTGTGCGTTCAGCTATACGGATATCGAAGCTGCAGGAGATGAGATCGATGTCGTGATTCCTGATCATCCTATCTTCATCCAGGCTGACAATAAGCAGTTGTCCCGTGTAATTACTAACCTTATAACAAATGCGATTCGCCACAATCCCGAGGGCACAAAGATCCGCGTGTCCATTACATCAGATTCTGATACGACTGCCAGCGACGTAATGGTTTTTGTGGCTGATTCAGGCGAGGAGATAGAGGGAAATCTGACGGAACAGATTTTCGAGCCGTTCGTAACAGGCGATGAGTCACGCGCATCAGATGCCGGAACTGGCTTAGGACTTCCGCTCTCGCGCAAGATCTGCGATATGCACGGCTTTAAATTAAAGCTTGTTCAAAGTCCTGAGATCTTAAGATACAGGCTTGGTGAGGACTATAAGAAGGTATTTGTTATCTTCATGTGATTTGTCCATATTATCCTTTTGAAGTAAAATTCATACTATTCAAAGAATTAAGATTGGTTATTGAGGAAAACACATGAAATACGATTGCCTGATCATAGATGACGAGGAAGAACTTGCCGATAACACATGCGAGTATTTCAATATGTTTGAAGTCAAGACTGCCGCGGTCTATTCGAGCGTGGAAGCAGATAACTTCTTAAGCTCAAACGAAGCATCATTGGTCCTGCTGGACATCAATCTTTCTGACGGAAGCGGATTTGAACTCTGCAAGAAGATCCGTCAGACGATGAATATTCCGATCCTTTTTATCTCAGCGAGAAACACCGATGACGACAAGATAATCGCCCTTAACATCGGAGGTGACGACTATATCGAGAAGCCTTATTCTCTGGGCGTTCTGCTCGCGAAAGTAAAGGTCGTCTTAAAGCGCTTTGCTTCAGTTGATCCTGCCTCAGAAGACAAGGCTGATTTCGATGACGGTTATCTGAAAATGGATTCTGCCAACAAGACAGTTTACGTAAACGGTGCAGAGAAAAAGATCACATCCATCGAGTGGAAACTTCTTGATTATCTGATCGCAAACAAGAACCGTCTAATTACCAAAAACGAGATCTTCGATAATGTCTGGAACGACAGATTTACGACCGACGGAACACTTAATGTTCACATCAGGAAGATCAGGGAAGCTATCGAGAAAGATCCCCAGGAACCGAAGTATATCATTACTGTCTGGAAGGAAGGCTACAAGTTCGTAGCACCTGAGTAAAAGATGAAAAAAGCGCCGTTCATCATTATCTTGGTTCTGATATTCATTGCTGAGGCATTGATGTGCTTTTTCATGGTCTCGGGAATTCAGGACCTCAGAACTGACCCGGTCAAAGTCAACGAGTGCATGTATTCGGTAGCAGAGAATTACGGCGATGAATCCAAGTACGACAGACAGCTGGATTACGTTGTCATCGATAACGAAGGGAACCTTCTCTATAAGACTAAAGACGGATTAAGCGAGTCTATAAACGAAGCAATAAAGACCAGAGGTCTTATTCTTGATCTCGAAGTCGACGGGAAGATCGTCGGCAAGATCATATTCGACTATAGCATGGATGAGCAGCTCAATGCTGTTAAGAGGAATGTGATAATCTTATTTGCCGTTATCGGAGCGATGCAGCTTGCTGTTGTGGCTGTTTGGTATATCTATATACGAAAGACAGTCATCAAGCCGTTTAATGACCTGAATTCATTTGCTTCAAGAGTTGCCGAAGGCAATCTCGACATACCTCTCTCAATGGACGAAGGCCATGTGTTCGGTGAGTTTACCGAGGCATTCGACATGATGAGAACTGAACTTAAGAAGGCACGTATTGCAGAGAAAAAAGCCAGCGACGACAAGAAGGAAATGGTCGCTAAATTATCTCACGACATCAAGACTCCGGTAGCATCTATCAAGTCGACTTCCGAGATCGGTTATGAGGTCACAAAAGAAGAACGCACCAAGGAGATGTTCGGCGTCATTAATTCCAAGACCGACCAGATCAAATCACTCGTTGATAACCTCTTCAATTCAAGTATCCAGGACGTCACGGAGATTGCCGTTAATCCCGGAACGTATGAATCGGTTGATATTATGCCGCTCATTAAAAACGCCGATTATCTTAACAAGGCCGGTTCATTTGATATCCCGTCCTGCAGTGTTTACATGGATAAGTTAAGACTTCAGCAGGTATTCGATAATATCTTCATGAACTCATATAAATATGCCAATACGTCTGTTACGGTCTATGCAGAGACCACTGGCGATTATCTTGTAATAAGGATAGCTGATGAAGGCCCCGGAGTTAAGGATGAAGAACTTCCTTTGCTTAAGGAGAAGTATAAGCGCGGCAGCAATGCGGGCGACAAGGACGGCGCGGGTTTAGGTCTCTATCTTACTGATTACTTCATGGAGAAGATGGACGGCAAATTGGGCCTTAAGAACCTCGAAAAAGGCCTTGAAGCTGCTGTTTATATCAGGCTGGTGTGACGTAGCTTCAGGCATAGCAGGAACTGATTTAAGAGTTATTTAAGAGTTCCTTAAAGGCATTTAAGGGTTAGAAGAATATCCTCTATGCTATAAGGAGGTCGCAAGACATGAAAAACATTATTGAAACCA
>JAILHX010000142.1 GCA_024695565.1 Saccharofermentans sp.
GGTTATAATAAGGTCAGCCGGAGGAGATATAAGTCTCCTCCGGTCGGCTTTGGAAATGGAGAAACTTATGGGTTACAAGGTTTTGATCGCAGATGATGAGAAGGAGATAAGAAATCTTCTGAAGCTCTATCTGGAGAATGACGATTTTGAAGTTATGGATGTCGCTACGGGTGAAGAAGTAGCGGGGGCTCTCGATTCATTTAAGCCCGACATCGTTCTTCTCGATGTCATGATGCCCGGCAAGGACGGTATCCACGTTCTTAAGGATATCCGTGAAGTCAGCAATGTTCCCGTCATGATCATCTCAGCACGCACGGCAGATGCCGAGAGGATCTTAGGACTTAACGTCGGAGCTGACGATTATATCTGCAAACCGTTCAACCCGCTAGAAGTCGTTGCCAGAGTCAAATCACTTCTCAGACGCTTTTATGCTCTCGGAGGCAGTGAAGATAAATCAGAGCAGATCACATGCGGTGACCTGGTCCTTGATACAGGATAGTGCCAGCTCTTAAAAGACGGCAAGTCATTAGAGCTTACTTCAGTTGAATTTAAGATAATGGAGCTTCTCATGAGGCAGCCCGGCAAGGTCTATACCAAGCAGCAGATCTATGAGTATGCCTGGGGCGAAGATTACTTTGTTGCCGATAACAACATCATGGTTGCCATAAGCAAGCTCAGAACCAAGCTCGATGACGATCCTTCGCGCTATATCAAGACACTGCGCGGCTTGGGATACAGACTGGAAGCTTAAGGGAGAATCAGATGAACAATGAGCGCGGCTTAAGAGGCTTCATACTCGCCAGGTTTTTCATCATCCTCATCATCGTGAGCCTGGTTGAGTTTACGGTCGTGCTTCTGACGAACAGATTTCTTATCCCTACGATGATCAGCATCTTCAAACTCGATGCGATCATTCAGGCGATGAGTTCTGAGAATCTTTTTCTTATCATCTTTGTCCTCATCGTATCTTCGATAGTTAATTCAATATTACCTTTTTTTAAGTTGTCACCTGCTGCGATCAACAGCTTCTTGGAAGGTCTCATTGCTGAACGAGGAAGTGAAGCGGTAGCAGCAACGGAATCCATCAGAAGTCTTACGCAGGATACTAAGACGACAATACTTCTGGCTTTAGCTGTTATCTTTATTGCCATAGTTCTTATAACGCCTTATGTGATAGGCGGAATTATCTTCTCTATTTCAGTTGCCAAAGAGATACGTATCTCCGAGAAGGAGAAGGAAGAAGCCAGAGCAAGAGAAGAAAAGCGCCGCTATCTCATGATCTCCAACATAGTTCACGACCTGAAGACACCTATGACCACGGTTTACGGCTATGCCAAAGCCTTAAACGACGGCGTAGTTCCCGAAGATAAGAAGTCTGAATATCTGGATGCGATCATGGCCAAATCCGACAGGATGAATGACGTTGTCGCAATGCTCTTGGATTACGTAAAACTCGACAGCGAAGGTTTTACGATCAGGAAGGAACGTACCGATATCTGCGAACTGGTGCGTGCCTGCTGTGCGTTCAGCTTTACGGATATCGAAGCTGCAGGAGATGAGATCGATGTCGTGATTCCTGATCATCCTATCTTCATCCAGGCTGACAATAAGCAGTTGTCCCGTGTAATTACTAACCTTATAACAAATGCGATCCGCCACAATCCCGAGGGCACGAAGATCCGCGTGTCCATTACATCAGAGTCTGAGACGACTGCCAGCGATGTAAGGGTTTTTGTGGCTGATTCAGGCGCTGAGATAGAGGGCGAGCTGTCAGAACAGATTTTCGAGCCGTTCGTAACAGGCGATGAATCACGCGCATCAGATGCCGGAACTGGTTTAGGCTTGCCGCTCTCGCGCAAGATCTGCGATATGCACGGCTTTACATTAAAGCTTGTTCAGAATCCTGAGATCTTAAGATACAGGCTTGGTGAGGACTATAAGAAGGTATTTGCTATCTTCATGTGATTTGTCCATATTATTCTTTTGAAGTAGAATTCATATTGTTCAGAGATTAGAGATAGATTACTGAGGAGAATAAATGAAATACGATTGCCTGATCATAGATGACGAGAAAGAACTTGCCGATAACACATCCGAGTATTTCAATATGTTTGAAGTTAAGACTGCCGCGGTCTATTCGAGTGCCGAAGCAGATATTTTCTTAAGCTCAAACGAAGCATTTCTGGTTTTGCTTGATATCAATCTTTCTGATGGAAGCGGCTTTGAACTCTGCAAGAAGATCCGTCAGACGATGAATATTCCGATTCTTTTTATCTCAGCGAGAAACACCGATGACGACAAGATAATCGCACTTAATATCGGAGGCGACGATTATATCGAGAAGCCTTATTCTCTGGGCGTTCTGCTCGCGAAAGTCAAGGTGGTCTTAAAGCGTTTTGTAAGTGCTGATGCTTCTCAATCTGATAAGACTGATTTCGATGACGGTTATCTGAAAATGGATTCTGCTAACAAGACTGTTTTCGTAAACGGTGCAGAGAAAAAGATCACATCCATTGAGTGGAAACTTCTCGATTACCTGATCGCGAACAAGAACCGTCTCATTACCAAAAACGAGATCTTCGATAATGTCTGGAATGACAGATTTACGACCGACGGAACACTTAATGTTCACATCAGAAAGATCAGGGAAGCGATCGAGAAAGATCCCCAGGATCCCAAGTATATCGTCACTGTTTGGAAGGAAGGCTACAAGTTCGTAGCACCTGAATAAAAGATGAAGAAAGCACCGTTCATCATTATCTTAGTTCTGATATTCATTGCTGAGGCCCTGATGTGCTTTTTCATGGTCTCGGGAATTCAGGACCTCAGAACTGACCCTGTCAAAGTCAACGAGTGCATGTATTCGGTTGTTGATAATTACGGCGACGAATCCAAATACGACAAACAGTTAGATTACGTTGTCATCGATAACGATGGCAGGCTCCTTTATAAGACGAGAGACGGATTAAGCGAGTCTATAAACGAAGCGATAAAGACCAGAGGCCTTATTCTTGATCTTGAAGTTGACGGGAAGATCGTCGGCAAGATCATATTCGACTACAGCATGGACGAGCAGCTCGATGCTGTTAAGAGAAATGTGATAATCCTGTTTGCCGTTATCGGTGCGATGCAGATCGCCGTCGTGGCTGTCTGGTACATCTATATCAGGAAGACAGTCATCAAGCCGTTTAATGACCTGAATTCATTTGCATCAAGAGTTGCCGAGGGTAATCTCGACATACCTCTTACTATGGACGAAGGCCATGTGTTCGGTGAGTTTACCGAGGCATTCGACATGATGAGAACTGAACTTAAGAAGGCCCGTATAGCAGAGAAAAAAGCCAGCGACGATAAGAAGGAAATGGTCGCTAAATTATCTCACGACATCAAGACTCCTGTCGCATCTATCAAGTCAACTTCCGAGATCGGTTATGAGGTCACAAAAGAAGAGCGCACCAAGGAGATGTTCGGCGTCATTAATTCCAAGACCGACCAGATCAAATCACTCGTTGATAACCTCTTCAATTCAAGCGTCCAGGACGTCACGGAGATTGCCGTTAATCCCGGAACGTATGAATCGGTTGATATTATGCCGCTCATCAAAAACGCCGATTATCTTAACAAGGCCGGTTCATTTGATATCCCGTCCTGCAGTGTTTACATGGATAAGTTAAGACTTCAGCAGGTATTCGATAATATCTTTATGAACTCATATAAATATGCCAATACGTCTGTT
Source organism: Saccharofermentans sp. (assembly GCA_024695565.1). Next base: position 3,737 of record JAILHX010000142.1, read on the forward strand.
ACGGTCAATGCAGAGACCACTGGCGATTATCTTGTGATAAGGATCGCTGACGAAGGTCCCGGAGTTAAGGATGAAGAACTTCCTTTGCTTAAGGAGAAGTATAAGCGCGGCAGCAATGCGAGCGACAAGGACGGCGCGGGTTTAGGTCTCTATCTTACTGATTACTTCATGGAGAAGATGGACGGCAAATTGGGCCTTAAGAACCTCGAAAAAGGCCTTGAAGCTGCTGTTTATATTAGGCTGGTGTGACGTAGCTTCAGGCATAGCAGGAACTGATTTAAGAGTTATTTAAGAGTTCCTTAAAGGCATTTAAGGGTTAGAAGAATATCCTCTATGCTATAAGGAGGTCGCAAGACATGAAAAACATTATTGAAACCA
>JAILHX010000151.1 GCA_024695565.1 Saccharofermentans sp.
ATGCTCCTGAAGATATATGATTTTGACGTAGCTTCTTACATGAAGAGTTAAATTCGCGGCAGAATTTGAGGGTGAGACCTCAAGTTTACCCTCAAATTTTAATAGATTTTAAGGATTACAGGCTGAATTTGAGGGCGACCCCTCAAGTTTAGCCTCAAATTTAATATTGCTCAGGTTCTGCCCATTCAATTGAATCAGGCTTATTCCCACAAAAAACACAAAGAGCCGTAATACACGCCTGCTTTGTGCAACTTACACCCTTTCAAAGGTCATGAGGGAAATTAAAATGTCAAATGTATTATTACTCAATAAATACGCTCAATGATATGATTTTGTCAATTAATTTATCTGGAGGGGTCTGGATATGGGTAAATCCAAGGCTGGTAAGGCCAAAAAGAAGAGAACATTTAAGCAATTTCTGAAGGATAAGGATATCAACATATCCGCTAAGACTTATTTTGTTGATGCAATGGGCGGTATGGCCCAGGGTCTTTTTGCATCACTTCTTGTCGGAACGATCCTGTCAACACTCGGTAAGTATCTGGGCATGATCGATCTTCCGTTTTTTGTTACCATAGCTCACTTCATCAGCAAGGCAGGTTCGCTTGCTTCAGCTATCACCGGTGCTGCGATCGGTGTCGGAATCGCTGCTGCCCTTAAGGCACCCATGCTCGTCATGGCATGTTCTGCCGCTGTAGGATACTTCGCAAACGCTTATCCCGGACAGGTCGGAACGATCGGAATCTTCGAGCTCGACAAGCCCTACACAGCAGGTCCTCTCGGAGTATTCATCGCTGTTATCATCGCAGTTGAATTCGGTAAGTTCGTATCCAAAGAGACAAAGGTAGACATCCTCGTTACACCTCTTGTTACTCTCGGAGTCGGCTACTTTGTCGCATATATCACATGCCCGCCGATCGCAATCGCAATGAACTGGCTCGGTGAGTTCATCAACACTGCTACAACACTCCATCCGTTCATCATGGGCATAATCATCTCGGTTGTCGTAGGAATCATCCTTACGCTTCCTATCTCATCTGCTGCCATCTGCGCTTCCATCGGTATCGCAGGTATCGCAGGCGGTGCTGCACTTGCAGGATGCTGCGCACAGATGGTCGGATTCGCTGTTGCTTCTTACAGAGAGAATAAGTGGGGCGGCGTTATATCACAGGGTCTCGGAACATCCATGCTCCAGATGCCCAACATCGTAACCCACCCTCAGATATGGATCCCTGCAACACTCGCTTCCGCTATCACAGGCCCAATGGCTACATTGATCTTCAAGCTCGAGTGCAACGGTGTTGCCGCAGGTATGGGAACATGCGGTCTCGTAGGTCCTATCGGATGCTTCTCTGCCATGACAGAGTCCGGAACTCTCAACTGGTATGCATGGCTCGGAATGTTCTGCATCTGCCTGTTTACACCGGCTGTTCTCTCACTCCTGTTCAGTGAGATCATGCGTAAACTCGGCTGGATCAAGCCCGGTTACATGAAGCTTCAGAGCTAAAAATGCTTTGAGAATCGAATTGTTGTTTTTGCATATTTTCGCCTTCGTTTTGCCGAAAAGATAAGGACATTTTGACACAATTGAAATTTGCGAAAATCTACTATAATTCAGACAAGGGAACTTAATAGGAACCCTCAACATTTAATTAGCGATTTAAATGTTTTTTGTTTCTCATAGGCGCGGCTTCCACAGCGGGAGCCGCGTTTGCATTTTGCATTTATTCTTCCCGAGTGGTAAAAGTAGCGTATGAATTATTGCTGCCAAACTGATAGGCAATAAGCGGAAAAGAGGTCAGCATGCCACCCGGAGGAAGAGGTTTTGGCGGCCCGATGGGCGGACAGTACTTAAGCGAAGAAGAGAAGGCCAATCAACCCAAGGTCACGCCCGCTCTGCTTAAGCGCGTATTCTCATATTTAAAACCGTATATCAAGCAGCTGATCCTCGTATTCCTATGTATAGTGGCATCTTCATTCCTGACGATATTACCTACTGTTCTTACCGGTAAGATCCTCGATGAAGGCCTTCTTAAAAATGACCTCAAGGCACTCGTCTATTACATCGTTTTATCCCTGATAGTTACGCTCATCGCGAGCCTTATAGGCGTAGCGGAGACTTACATAAACACCTGGATCGCCCAGCACATTACATTTGATATGCGCAACCAGATGTATTCGCATCTGCAGAATATGAGCCAGCGCTTTTTCACGACCAATAACCAGGGCGACATCATCACGAGGATGACAAGTGACATCGACGGCGTTAAGGCTGTCATCACGAACACCTTCAGTTCCATTCTGTCCAATTCGATAACACTCGTTATTGCCATGATCGCCATGTTCCAGAAGAACTGGATCTTAGCTCTCGTGGGAATCGTGATCGTTCCGATATTTACGATACCGACCAGAAGTGCGGGCAAGAAGAGATGGAAACTCACCAACGAATCGCAGCAGGTAAACGATGAGGTAAACGGGATCTTAAATGAGACCTTGTCTGTCAGCGGACAGCTCCTTGTAAAGCTCTTCGGCAAGGAGAAATACGAGTACGAACGTTACGAGAAGGCCAACCGCAAGATGATCGGTCTCAACATCAAGGAGAGCATGGCCGGCCGCTGGTTCAGAGTAGTCCTTACGACGTTTACGAGCGTCGGTCCTATGCTGATCTATCTTGTCGGCGGCATCCTCATGATGAAGTACGATCCGACGGTCACGATAGGTGACATCACGGTGCTTGTAGCGCTCCTCGGCAGGATGTACATGCCGGTCAACAGCCTGCTAAATATCCAGGTCGAATGGATCAGGTCGATGGCGCTGTTCAAGCGGATTTTTGATTATTTCGATATCCCTGTTGAGATAAAGAATGCAGAAGACGCGGTAACGCCTGAAAAGGTCACGGGTGATATTGTTTTCGAGCACGTGGAATTCTCATATGAAGAGTCCAAGAAGATATTGAAGGATATCAACTTCAACCTTGATGCGGGCAAGAGCATCGCGATAGTAGGCCCGTCCGGTTCAGGCAAGAGCACGATCGTAAATCTCATCCCGAGACTATATGACGTTGATTCGGGAACGGTCACGTTCGACGGAATCGACGTCAGAAAACTCGACCTGTCGTTCCTAAGAAACCAGGTCGGCGTCGTATCCCAGGAGACTTATCTGTTTAACGGAACCATCAGGGATAACCTCCTCTATGCAAAGCCCGATGCGACTGAGGAAGACATGATCGAAGCGCTGAAGAAGGCCAATATCTGGGACTTTGTCGAGAAGCAGGAGAATGGCATCGATACCGAAGTCGGCAACAGGGGACTAAAGCTCTCAGGCGGTGAGAAGCAGAGGATCTCGATCGCGAGGATCATACTTAAGGAACCGACGATCTTCATCTTCGACGAGGCCACCTCAGCTCTCGATTCCATCTCCGAGAAGAAGATCCAGGATGCAATAGATCCCATCATCAGGAGCAAGACGAGTATCCTTATCGCGCACAGGCTCTCGACCATCCTCGCAGCCGATGAGATCCTCGTGGTTAAGGACGGCGAGATCGCCGAGCGGGGCACGCACAAAGAACTGCTCGGTAAGGAAGGCGTATACAGGGAACTCTATGAGACACAGTTCTCCAAGGCGATTATCGAAGATGAGGGCGTCTCTGAACTCGAGCAGTATATCTGGGGCACCCAGCCTGCCGATGAGCCGGATGAAAACTGATCACGGCTTAATAAATATTAAAAATGTACTAACGGCGGGGCATGGAAGGCTTCTGATTCGTACATTCGTCAATGCGCGTTCCTTTATCAGAGAAATCAAAAATATAGTATAATTACTTCTTGGTTAATCCAGGAGGATAGGTTAAATGACACAACCATATTCAGCTTCGGCTGAGCAGGTAGCTCAAGAACTTGATACAGACCTCGTGAAGGGTCTGACTTCAGATGAGGCATCGTTAAGATATGCCAAGAATGGTCCCAACTCATTAGGCGAGGAGAAGAAGGTCCCTCTGTGGAGGAGGTTCCTTGGACAGTTCGCAGATGCGATGGTAATCATCCTTATCGCAGCTGCAGGCCTTTCCGCTTATATGGCCGCAAAGAGCGGCGGCGGATTCGAGGAGTGGATCGACGTAATCGTAATACTGGCGATCGTAATCCTTAATGCAGTTTTGGGCGTTTATCAGGAAGGTAAAGCAGACCAGGCTCTTGCAGCTCTCAAGAAGATGAGCTCACCCAAGACCAAGGTCATCCGTGATGGTAAGCCCGTCATGGTGGATTCCGAGCATGTCGTAGTCGGCGACGTTATCACGATCGACGCAGGCGACAGTATCTCAGCTGACATGAGGATCATCGAATCCAGCTCACTTAAGGCAGAGGAAGCATCCCTTACGGGTGAATCCGTAGCAGTCGATAAGGACGCAACAGCGATCCTTCCTGAAGACTGCGCTTTGGGTGACCGTAAGAACATGCTCTACATGGGCACAGCCGTAACATACGGCAGAGCCAAGGGCGTTGTCGTCGCAACTGCAAGAGATACGGAGCTCGGTAAGATCGCAACAAAGCTTACGAGCATTGACGACGAAGATACACCTCTTCAGAAGAGCCTCAACAAGCTCGGCAAGATTCTTGCAGCCGTTTGCATCGCAGTATGTATCATAGTTCTTCTTGTAGATATCTTCGTACAGAAGCAGCCTTGGGAAGATGCGCTCATGACAGCAGTTTCACTCGCTGTTGCAGCTATCCCTGAAGGTCTTGCCGCAGTCGTTACCATCGTTCTCTCGATCGGTATGACCAAGATGGCAGAGAACAACGCTATCGTTAAGAGACTTCTCGCGGTTGAGACGCTCGGATGCGTTGACGTTATCTGCTCAGACAAGACAGGTACTCTCACACAGAACCAGATGACGGTTAAGGTCATCTATGACGGCAGCAGGAAGTACAATGTCGAAGGCGGCGGATATGCTCCGGAAGGCAACATCGTCGATGAAGGCGGCAAGCCCGTCAAGATCGAAGGCGTATTAAGGACTCTCATCCTGTCTTCCGTTCTCTGTAACGATGCTTCTATCGTCAAGGAAGGCGAGAAGGAATATTCCTGCATCGGTGACCCTACAGAAGGCTCACTCACGACTCTCGGCATGAAGGCCAGGATGCTCCGTGAAGAGACGATGCACACATATCCCAGAGAGACGGAACTTCCGTTCGACTCTGACCGTAAGATGATGACCACTTATCACTCCGGTATAGATGAGGGCAAGTGGATCAGCTTCACAAAGGGCGCTCCGGATATCGTGCTCTCACGCTGTACATCGATCCTCACTGCAAACGGTGTTGAGAAGATGACACCCGAGAAACTCGCTGAGATCCGTGAGGTCAACCACAATTACGCTATCCAGGCTATCCGTGTCCTCGCTTTTGCTACAAAGGAGCACGGTGACGGCTCCAAGGCAACATTTGCCGATGAAGAGAACATGACGTTCTTAGGCCTTATCGGTATGATCGATCCCGCACGTGTCGAAGCAAAGGATGCTATCGCAGTCTGCCGTGAAGCAGGTATCCGTGCAGTCATGATCACAGGTGACTTCAAGGATTCCGCAGTTGCTATCTCTGACAATCTCGAGATGCGTGACGAGAAGCACATGGGTGCATACTCAGGTGAAGAACTCGATAAGTTAAGCGACGAGGAGCTCCTCGAAGTAGTTGAGAACACAAGCGTTTATGCACGTGTGTCACCTGAGCACAAGGTCCGTATCGTAAATGCCCTTAAGCATAACGACCACATCGCTTCGATGACAGGTGACGGCGTTAACGATGCCATGGCTCTTAAGACTGCTGATATCGGTGTCGCAATGGGTATCACAGGTACAGATGTTTCCAAGAACTCTGCAGACATGATCCTCATGGATGACAACTTCGCTACGATCGTAAAGGCAGTAGAGCAGGGAAGAACGATCTATTCTAATATCAGAAAGTTCGTAGGATTCCTCCTCTCCTGCAACGTAGGTGAGATCCTCGTAATCTTCCTGCTCTCGCTCGTTCCGAAGACATTGATCCCCGGAATCGCAGCACCTCTTACTGCAATCCAGCTTCTCTGGCTCAACCTCATCACTGACTCGTTCCCGGCTCTCGCACTGGGCCGCGAAAAGGGCGAGCCCGGCATCATGAAGGTCCCCCCGAGATCAAAGCACGAGCCTATCATCAACAAGAGCATGATGGGTCACATCGCGCTTCAGTCCATCGGTCTGTTCATATCTGTTGCTGCAGCATTCATCATCGCGCTTCTCAGCATGAACAACGGAAGCACATTCTTCTTTGCCGGTGAGATCGCAGATGCAGCAGCAAAGGGCGTACATCCTATCGATGTAGCACGTACGGTAGCATTCGCAACATTGATCTGCGCTGAGCTCTTCAGAGCTTTTGCAGCAAGATCAGAGAAGACCTCAGTATTCAAGCTCGGTCTGTTCTCCAATAAGATGATGAACATCGCCGTAGGTGTCTCACTCGTAATGCTCATCGCCGTTATCTACATCCCCGGTGTAAACGGTATCTTCAATAATGTTATGATCAATCCTCTGGCATGGCTCGTTATCCTGCCTCTGGCAATCCTCCCGTTTGCCTTGAGCGAGATTACAAAGCTCATAAACAGTGGTTTGCATAACTAAAACCCATGTGTTATTATTCATAGGCTAATTTGTATTAGGAGGCACGGATCGATGACAGCATTGAATATCGTTCTTAGCATTGTAGATATAGTTTTGGCTATCGCCATTGTCGTTCTTTTCCTCGTTCAGGAAGGTAATGACAGAGGTATTGGTGTAGTAGCAGGTGGTTCTTCCGATTCTTACTACAACAAGGCAAAGGGCAGAACCCTTGAAGAGCAGCTCAAGATGTGGACAGTTGTCTGCTGCTGCGGATTCGCCATCGTATCTGTAGTTCTTTATCTCTCAATCGCTAAGGCTTGGTAAGAGATCAACAGTTTGACTTCCAAGACCGCCTCTTCAACCGGGGCGGTCTTTTTTTGTCCTGCATAAGTAGTAAGATATATAAAAAGTGAAAGAGGAATTTGAGATGGATAGTAAGAATAAGAGAGCGGGCTTCGCCGAGAACATGAGCGCAGCCGCCAGAAGAAGAAACAGGGTTATCAAGGCGAAGGAGGCCGTAAACGGTCTTCCCCAGACCCTGGCTGATCTGACCCCCAGAGGCCCCCTGCAGGTAAAGAACCAGGTCATCGGAATCTTAAGGAAGGCCCCGCTTGGCGGTGTCGTTATTCCTGACCCGTCATTTCGAAGCACTGACTACGGTGCCATCGCGATAGATAAGAATCATTTGAACGGCGCACCTTTTGACATGGTAGTCGTATGCGAAGTCTTAAACCCCAACTGCGACAAAGGCGACTGTGTAGGTACGATCGTTGAAGTATTGGGCGATTACGGCAATAACGACGTCAGGATGCTCACGGTATTAAGGCAGTACGGCCTATCCCAGACCTTCCCCGAGAAGGTGGTCAGGGAAGTTGAGCCCCTGCCTGTTAACCCCAACCCTGAAGTGGTCGTAGAGGAGATTGCAAAAGGCAGACATGACTTAAGAGACATCCTAACGATTACGATCGACGGTGAGGATGCCAAGGACTTGGACGATGCCATATCCATAGAAAAGCTCAGGAACGGCAACTTCAGGCTTTATGTCCACATCGCCGACGTCTCCAACTATGTCCGCGAGGGGACCGCGCTTGATGAAGAAGCATTTAAACGAGGCACCTCTGTCTATCTCGTTGACCGCGTTATCCCGATGCTCCCGCCAAAGCTCAGCAACGGCCTTTGCAGCCTCAATCCCAATGTGGACAGACTCTCAATGACAGCCGAGATGTTAGTTGACCGCGAGGGCGGCATCTATGGCGGCGACCTCTATGAGAGCGTCATCAGATCTGACAGAAGGATGAGCTACAAAGAGTGCTACCGCATCCTGACTGACCCTCAGCCCGATGATGATGAAGAGTATGGCGACATCATCCCGATGCTCATCAACATGAAGGAACTTGCCGAGATATTGAAGTCCATGAGAGAGAAGCGCGGCGCTATCGGATTTGAGATGCCTGAGACCAAGGTGATCTTAAACGACGACGGCACCGTTGCCGACGTCATGCCATACCCGATCAACTTCACGAACGGCATCATCGAATCCTTCATGATCTGCGCCAACGAGTTCGTGGCAAAGAAGTTTTTCGACCTGAAATATCCTTTTGTATACCGTGTCCACGAGGATCCCGATCCGATCAAGATCGCGAGGTTCTCTAATATCGCGAGATATTTCGGCGCTTCGGGAAGACTTTTCGGAAGAATAAAGCCGATAGATGTCCAGAGATTCATGGATACTATAGGCGATAAGACGGCGCTTCCGGCGCTCGATGAGATTCTCTTAAGGTCCATGGCGAAGGCCAGATACTGCTCCGACTGTCTGGGACACTTCGGTCTGGCATCGAAGTTCTACTGCCACTTCACTTCGCCCATCAGACGTTATCCGGACCTCTACATCCACAGGATAATCAAGAGCTATCTTCACGGCGAGAATTCGAGAAGCCACTTTGCTGCTCTGGTCGATAACGCAGCCGAACATTCATCTGACATGGAGCGCAATGCGGTCGACGCCGAGCGCGCATCTGACGATATCAAGATCTGCGAATACATGGCAGATAAGATCGGCGAGCACTACGACGGCGTGATCTCGTCGATTATTGATGCAGGTGTTTTCGTAAGGCTCGAAAACACCGTTGAAGGATTCGTTCCTTTCAGATCTTTGCATGATCACTATTTCTTTGACGAGAGATCTTACAGGGCTATAGGAGCCCACGGCGGCAAGATCCTCTCGATCGGAATGCCCGTTACCGTCGTTGTCGAGAAGGTTGATACCGAAGAGAACAAGATCGACTTCTCATTCGAATACGGATTTGAAGAAGCGCATGAACCGCGCGCTGCAAAATCCGGAGCAAAGCCCGGAAAGAAGGGCCCTATGGCCAGAAAAGCCGGGAAAGGCAAGCCTGCTTCTAAATCTGGCGGTTTTGCGGGCAGGCCCCGTTCAAAGGGCGGAAGATCCGGCAGAGGAGGCTCAAGAGGCAGAAGATGAAAAGTTTACTGATCAAGGATACGACTAAAGAAGAAAGAGAGCAGATAGTAGCCGAGTCGATCGGTTATATCGAAGGTTCATGTGACGGCTGCATGGCAGGTCTTGCCGACATGTATCAGGACTATATCGACGGCAGGCGCGAGATAAAGGACATCAACATGCAGTTCCGCGCAAACTATGAATCGGCTGACGGCATCAACGACCGTCATTCATGCGGCTATAACTGACGTTATATTAATAATATTTAAGTTGACAACGGGCTTTGGAATGATGTACTATTGCCTCGTTAATTGCGATGACGGAGACCCCAATAGCCACGGTATGTCGCCTTCAGAGAGCTTTGCCCCCGGGCTGTAAGGCAGAGCGGAAAGAGGCCGGCGGCGAATAACAACTCTAACAGCTAATTTGGATTTAAAGAGATTTTGCGTTTTTCGCGAAGTAAATCAGGTGGCACCGCGGACATGTTTTGTTCGTCCTGAACTTAAGAGAGTTTAAGTTCGGGGCGTTTTTGTTTGTATCCGGACTAAGGGAAAATGAGACGGGGCTTATCACCCCGCGTAGAGATTCAGGAATGAAAGTTCGTTCCTTAAAGAAAGGATTGGCGTATGGGTAACATTTACAGAGACAGGATCATCAGTTCCCTGACTGAGAAGGACGTAGGAAGTGAACTCAGAGTCTGCGGATGGATCGAGAACATCAGGGATCACGGCGGTGTATCTTTCATCGATCTGAGAGATATGTATGGCATGCTGCAGGTAGTTATGCGTGACACTTCACTTCTTGACGGTCTTGTTAAAGAAGAGTGCATCTCGATCGAGGGTAAGATCGAGCACAGGGATGAGGAGACATATAACCCCAAGATCGCTACGGGTACGATCGAACTTGAGGCACATAAGGTTGATGTTCTGGGCAAGGTCTACACACAGCTTCCTTTCGAGATCATGACATCGAAAGAGATCAGGGAGGATGTAAGACTCAAGTACCGTTATCTCGATCTTAGAAACCAGAAGGTAAAGGACAACATCATCTTCAGATCAAATGTCATCGCGTTCCTGAGACAGAAGATGACAGAGATGGGATTTTTGGAAATACAGACTCCTATCCTCACGAGCTCTTCACCCGAGGGCGCCAGAGACTATATCGTTCCTTCAAGAAAATGGAAGGGCAAGTTCTATGCTCTGCCGCAGGCTCCTCAGCAGTTCAAGCAGCTCCTGATGGTATCCGGTTTTGATAAGTATTTCCAGATCGCACCCTGCTTCAGAGATGAGGATGCAAGAGCAGACAGATCACCGGGAGAGTTCTACCAGCTCGACTTCGAGATGTCTTTTGCTACTCAGGAGGATGTATTCAGAGCCGGTGAGGAAGTGCTTACCGCAGCATTTGAGAAGTTCGCACCTGAGGGTGCCCAGGTTACTGCTGCACCTTATCCGGTCATCTCATATAAGCAGGCTATGGAGGAATTCGGATCCGACAAGCCTGACCTCAGAAACCCTCTCCGCATCAAGGATGTAACCGAGTTCTTCTCAAGATGCACTTTCAAGGCTTTCC
>JAILHX010000015.1 GCA_024695565.1 Saccharofermentans sp.
ATCCTTTACGTTCTGAGTGATGCCGGTAGGAATACCGCCCCACTTTCTGAATCTCTTCCAAATCTCGACCGAATATGCTGCCGTCTGCTCATCCTTCAAAAGAAGGTGGAACTCGTCGATGTAGTACCTCGTGGACTTGTGTTCCGCGCGATTGATCGTGACTCTGTTCCAGACCTGATCCTGTACGACAAGCATTCCGATCTTCTTGAGCTGCTTACCGAGCTCCTTGATGTCAAAGCACACCATACGGTTGTTGATATCAACGTTCGTTCTGTGATTAAAGACATTCAGGGAACCGGTGACATAGATCTCAAGTGCCGTCGCGATTCTCTTCGCTTCCGGCTCGTCCTGCTTTAAGATGCAGTTATAAAGATCTTCCATAATGGGCATATTCTCCGGAATCGGATTCTGAAGATAGTTCATATATGTAAGTCTTACGCATCTGTCGATGATCGTTTTCTCGACTGGCTCAAGACCCGTCTTAGATCCGACGATCAGCTCACAAAGAGACAAGATGAAGTCTGCCTTAAAGCTTACCGGACTCTCGTCCTCGGAATAGTTCAGGTTGATATCCATCGGATTCACGTACTGGTGACTTGCAGGCGAGATCTTGATGACCTGACCGTGAAGCATATTCACAAGGGGACTGTACTCGCCCTCAGGATCACAGATGATGATGTCATCCTTTGTGATAAGGAAGGCGTTCGCCATCTCACGCTTTGCCGAGAAAGACTTACCTGAACCCGGGGTGCCGAGTATCAGGCCGTTCGGGTTCTTAAGAAGCTTTCGATCGGCCATGATCATGTTGTTACTGATCGCATTGATGCCGCAGTACAGAGCTTCATCTGCCTGAAAGAGTTCTTCCGTGGTAAACGGTACGAACACGGCAGTTGCGGAAGTGGTAAGACCTCTCTGGATGTCGATCTCGTTAATCCCGAGCGGCAGGGAACTCATGAGACCCTGCTCCTGTCTGAAGTCGAGACGCTTTAACGCACAGTTATATTTCTGTGCAATGGCAGCTGTCTGGAAGAGGATGTTATCCAGTTTCTTCTTCGTCTTTGCAGTGTTCATGATGAGGATCGTTACAAGGAACATTCTCTCGTTACGGCTCTGCAAGTCCTCAAGGAGTTTCTTGGCTTCTCCGCCGTAAGTCATTAGGTCTGAAGGCAACACGTCCATGTCGTATCCGGCACGGACTGCCTTCTTCTGTTCCTCGATCTTCATCTTGTCGAGATCCGTGATCTTCGACTTGATCTGCTTGATCGCCTTTGCCTGATCGATTGACTGCACATGCAGATTCACGATAATGGAATTATCCATATCGAGGAAGTCCGCAAGCATCTTGTCCGAAAGTTCCGGCGCAAGGATGTGAAGGAAAGATACCGCTCCGATCGTCTTTCCCATACGGAAATACTTCGAGTCTCTGAAATCAAAGCTCGTCGGCGCGATAAAGTCCTTGGTCGAAAGACCTGTCTCGGCGATAAGGTCATAAGAGAATACGAATGGCTCCTGCGTCTCTTCGTTGAATGTCGTATACAGAAGCTTCAATCTCTCGAAGCCTGTCATTGACCTTGCTGCAACACCCATAGCCTTCAGGTTGTTAATGATGTCCGTCTCGATCCTCTCAAGCTTAGGCTTAGCATCCTTAAGGTTATTCGCCTCGATCCCGAAAGTGATGTACTTCTTTCTTTGAAGTCCGTTATTACCTTTGGAAAGCTGAGTCTTAAGAACTCCTGCATACTCTTCACGGATATCGTCGAAGTCATCTCCCTGCGCAGGGATATCGATCGTCTTCTGCATCTCTCTTACATTCGCGTACTGGCTCATGCATGAGATCTGCAAGGAGATGTTCGGATCGAAGTAGTTATAGAAATCACACCAGAATCCGAACGCGGCTGTCTTATCCTCATTGTTCGCAAGCTGATAGTTGATATCACCGAATGCGATGCACTTGTTGAAGTGCTTGTTATCGACCTGGCAGATACCGTCCTTATATATTTCTTTATAAGGAATAGACTGCTGAGCCGTCTTGGGGATCTTAGCCTGCTTTCTTTCCTTGGCCTTTGCCTTGAGGATCTGCTTCTTCTCTTCGGCTGTCAGGATCGAACCGGTCTCACTTCCGTTTCTTACGGCTGTTTTGACCTTGCGCTTTATGGGCTTTTCGATTACCTGAGCCTGTTTGCTCTTCGTCATAAAGTTTCAAAACCTCCTT
>JAILHX010000035.1 GCA_024695565.1 Saccharofermentans sp.
TCTGCAGCGAACTCTGCAAGTTCGGCGCTTTCGAGAATTTGAACGGGGAGGCAATCACATGGTAACAAGCATAATGATAGTAGGCGTAGGCGGACAGGGTTCGCTTCTCGCAAGTAAGTTATTGGGCAGAGCCGCTATGGACAAGGGCTACGACGTTAAGGTCTCCGAGGTTCACGGAATGAGCCAGAGAGGCGGAAGCGTTGTAACTTACGTTAAGTTCGGTGACAAGGTCAATTCTCCCATCATCGACAAGGGCGAAGCTGATTACATCATCTCTTTCGAGCTCCTGGAAGCTGCAAGATATGTTGAATTCTTGAAGCCCGGCGGACAGATCGTAACGAACTCACAGCAGATCGATCCTATGCCCGTAATCGCAGGCACAGCCGAGTATCCTTCTGAACTCATCTCCAAGATGGAAGCAGCAGGTGCCAAGGTTGACGCCATCGACGCTCTCACGATCGCTGAGCAGGCAGGAAACGCTAAGGCTACGAACATCGTGCTCATGGGAGTTTTCTCCAAGTACATCAAAGAGATCAGCAAGGAAGAGTGGGTAAAGGCTGTCGAAGCTTCTGTTCCTGCAAAGTTCCTTGAACTCAACATGAAGGCCTTCGAAATGGGCCTCGCAGCAGAATAATTCTTGAACGGTGGGCGACTAATGAGCTACTGCAGCAGGTGTTTTGAGAGACATGCCATTATCTTTGTAAGCCGTCATGAGAATGGTGCGGACATTGATGAAGGTTTTTGTCTTAAGTGTGCTTATGAATCAGGAATAAGCAGCTTGGAAAAGCAGTTGGCTGCTTCCGGTATAAATGCCGGGAACGTTGACGAGATGAGTGACAAGATTGAGATCAGCATCCTTGAAAACGGTACCGAACCATCTATGTCCGGTTTTTTCCAGTCGCTCGAAAAAACAGAATACAAACCGTTTGTATCGAACCGTGAAAGTAATACAGAAACGAAGAACAAAATGATTGATCTTGAAGCAGTAAGAAAGTTTTTCGAGGGCGACAAATACGCCACCGAAGCTACAGGTATCGTTATCGAGAAGGCCGAGAAGGGCCACAGCGTTGTAAGTCTTGAACCTGACGGCAGACATCTTAATGCCGTTGGCGGACTCATGGGCGCAGTCTATTACACAATGGCTGATTTCGCATTTGCCGTTGCGGAGAACTGCGAGCTTGATTCGGATACCATAACAGTCACACAGGCAACACAGATGAACTTTTTGAGGTCATGGCACGGCGGCAAGATCATTTGCAAGGCCGATATCGTCAAGGACGGAAGGTTCATCTGTTTATATGAGGTCAAAGCTTTCGATACCGAAGGCAAAGAACTCGCTCTGATTATCGTCAACGGTTTTAAGACCGCACGGAAATAACCCGCCTAAGGAGGGCACATTTATGATTTGGAACGAAGCAAAGGAGTGCATGTCGCGTGACGAGATCGAAGCGCTGCAGAGCGCAAGACTTGTCAAAGTAGTAAACCGCGTTTACCACAACGTCGAGTACTACCGCAAGAAGATGCAGGAAGTAGGCCTGGAGCCCGGCGATATCAAGGGAATAGAAGACCTTGATAAACTGCCTTATACCACATACGCGGATTTAAGAGACACATACCCTTTTGGTCTGGCAGCTGTTCCGAAGTCAGAGATGGTCCGTGTTCATGCATCCTCAGGTACAACAGGCAAGCCCAAGATTGCCGTTTACACAAGACGCGATATCGATATCTGGGCTGAGTGCGTAGCAAGATGCCTCTCAATGGCAGGGATCACAAGAGACGATGTCATCCAGGTAGGTTACGGCTACGGTCTCTTCACGGGCGGCCTCGGTGCTCACTACGGTGCTGAATACCTCGGTGCACTGGTTCTCCCCATGTCCACAGGTAATACACAGAAGCTCATCGACATGATGATCGACTGCGACGTTACATCTATCGCATGCACACCTTCTTATCTTCTGCACGTTGCAGAGGATCTCGAGAAGGCAGGCCTCGTAGATAAGATCAAGCTCAAGTCCGCTATCTGCGGTGCTGAGCCCTGGACAAACGAGATGCGCGATCAGATGGAAGAAAGACTTCACATCAAGGCATACGACATCTACGGCCTCACAGAGATGATGGGCCCCGGTGTTGCATGCGACTGCGAATACCATAAGGGTCTTCATATCTGGGAAGATCACTTCCTGCCTGAGATCATCGATCCTGCCACATTGAAGCAGCTTCCCAAGGGTTCTGACGGCGAGCTCGTCATCACCAACCTCACGAAGGAAGGCATGCCTCTCATCCGTTACAGAACGAAGGACCTTACATCTATCGAATACGATAAGTGCGAGTGCGGACGTACAATGGCAAGGATCCAGCGCTTCAGAGGCAGATCCGACGACATGCTCATCATCCGCGGCGTAAACGTTTTCCCTTCACAGGTAGAGGCTGCACTTCTTACTGTCGAGGGCACAACACCTCACTACATGCTCGTAGTTGACCGTGTTGATAATAACGATACTCTTGAAGTTCAGGTTGAAGTCGCAGAGAACGTCTTTACTGACGAGATCAAGTCTTTGGAGAAGCTCTCCAAGGCTGTTCACGATAAGCTTAAGCAGGCAATAGGTCTCAACGCAAAGGTCAAGCTCGTTGAGCCCAATGGTCTTGAGCACTTCGACGGCAAGAGTAAGCACGTTACAGACAAGCGTAAACTTTATCAATAATCTATAGGGAGGTATCACTATGTTCGTAAAGCAGATTTCAGTTTTCCTCGAAAACACTGAAGGCAGACTCGATGAGGTCTTGAAGATCCTTGCACAGGGCGGTATCGACCTTCTCTCTGCAAGCCTTGCAGATACCATGGAATATGGCGTTCTCCGCCTTCTTACCAAGGATCCCGACAAAGCAAAGCAGATCCTTAAGGAAGCAGGCTTTGCAGCCCGCGTTGATGAAGTAATCGCTGTGGTAGTCCCCGATGCAGTCGGAAGTCTTGCAAAGGTCATCGGCATGATCCACGCTGCTGGCATCAATATCAGCTATATCTACGGTCTCTCACTTGACGGCGAAGGTGCGCCCATCGCGATCAAGACTGACGACAATGCAAAGGCTGAAGGACTTCTCAATGCTGCAGGAGTTAAGACTCTCGGCATGGAAGATCTCCAGTAATTGACTGAACAATTAAGAATAATGGGGCTGTCTCAAAGAGTTACTGAGACGGCCCCTTGTTTTTGCCTTGGAAGAATTCCGTTGAATTGCTGTCTGCATTTTGTCTTACATTTATCGGCCATTTTGTTAGCTGAAAAGTTGGATTTTGCCAAAATCCAACTTTTTGTCCAACTTTTTGGCCGCAAAATGTTAGCTAAAAAACTGACAGCGCAATTAAGCAAGGCATAGAAAGACAAAAAAGGGCGTATCGATTAGTGATACACCCTCATTGTTGTTATCGAAAACTTTTACCGACCGTTCAGTTTGCCGGCGGAGCCTGGATAAGTCTGCCGCAGAAGGGGCATGTGCCCTGCGTGGAAGCTCTTATCTTGAGGCTTGCAGCGCAGCACGGGCAGCTGACACCGATAAAGGGTTTGTTCTCGGGGATGCCGCCGCCGTTTTCGTAATTCTGGCCGATCTTATCAGACAGTAAGTATGCTCTCTGCGAGACGCTGTAATTACAATTGACAAGATATCCTTTGCGGATGGCTTTGTCAGTTGTCTTGATCATTCTTGCTTCAGACATACCCATCGCTTTGGCAAGATCAGCTACAGGGACAAATCCGTCGGCATCCGCTGTGAAAATATCACTGATCCTTTGGATCATGAGGCTCCGGATAAAGCAGATCCAGAAGATTATGAACGGGGTGGTGAATACGAGAGCCAGAAAGATATACGCGATCCTGTAGGTTACGGGATTGGACATTTCTTCGTAAGCGCTTCTGTCAAATGATATACCCCAGAGCGTGACTGCAGGAAGGAGAAGAAAGCAAGAGATTCCTGCCCAGATACATATTGATAAAGATAGTTTTCTGGCATTTCTATACATTTTGATCTTCTCCCTTAAGTCTCATAAACGTTCCGCAGTGAACGCATCTGCCGCCGCCGTTTTTACGGATATTGACTTTTGCTCCGCATGAAGGGCAGGCAACTGCCTGGAACTCATTCTCATCCGACAGCAGGTCTACGCGGGCAGCTGTTCTTCCGAGAGTTACGTTGACCATATAATTGCGTTTTACAAAGCGCATAAGGTCCTTTATGACCTTAGCTTCGGTAAAGCCTGTCATGGATGCCATGTCAGAGTACATGATGATTCCGTCATGGTCTTCTTCAAAGATTGAATTATAGAGTCTGCATCTGGTGAGATTATGAAGGAAGATTGCACGCCAGATAATTATTCCGATCTGAATGATCAGCGAGATAATGAAGAAAGAATTGAAGAAGATGCGGACTGCCGGAGTGAATACCGGGTCGTCAGCCGTCGTCATCAGTATTAAGAGCAGAACATTGAATATGGCAGGCGCACCGCATATAGCGATGATGAAGCCGTTGATTATCTTGGCCGTTGCCAGTTTTGAATTATTAAGATACATTCCTATCACTCCTATAAAGAACAGAAAACCATTCCCAAGTGTTAATTATACAATCTTTCAAAAAATTTTTACAATAAAAAAGGGCCTGCTTCCTTGGCGGAAAGCAAGCCCTCTAATGATTTTTCAGATTATCAGTTCTCGTCAGCCGGAGCGTTCTCGGGAAGGGAGTATCTCTTCTCGACTGTAACTGTCTCGTCGTAGCAGGAGAAGATGCCTTCGACCTTTTCCTTCGAGAGCTTAGGGGTGATAAGGCTTACGAGAGGAACGATGACAAGTCCTGCAAGCATTGTTACTGCACCGGCGTTAATAGGAGATGCAATGAACTTGAAGAACATATTCGCGATCGTAAATCCGACACCGAAGATGAAGCATACCCATACGGAGATCTTTGTTGTCTTCTTCCAGTAAAGACCCCAGAGGAACGGTGCGAGGAAAGCTCCTGCGAGCGCGCCCCATGAATAACCCATGAGCTGGGCGATGAACGTCGGAGGATTAAGTGAAAGGAGAACTGAGACTACAATGAAGAAAACGAGGAGAAGACGCATTGTGATGAGCTGTGTCTTTTCTCTCTTCTTTTTGTCTTCGTTCTTCTTAGGCTTGATCTGCTCGATGAGGTCCAATGTAACTGTTGAGCTCGATGTGAGAACGAGTGAAGACAGTGTGGACATTGAAGCTGAAAGAACAAGAACGATAACGACACCTACGAGGATCGTAGGGAGATTGTCGAGCATTGTGGGGATGATGGAGTCGAACATGACGGAACCATCTTCCTTATAGATAGCGGGATTATTGCTGTAAAGTCTTGCAAAACCGCCGAGGAAGTAGCAGCCGCCTGCTACGATGAATGCAAAGATCGTGGAGATAACGGTTCCTGCCTTAACGGACTTCTCATCCTTGATGGCATAGAATTTACCGACCATCTGCGGAAGTCCCCATGTACCGAGGGAAGTAAGAATGATTACGCCCAAAAGGTTCATCGGGTCAGGTCCGAAGAAGGATGCGAAAATACCCTGTGCGCCGGTCATCTGTGCCGGAATATAGGTATCGACAGCGGGATCTACAGGAGTATTCGAGAGTGTTGCGAGTGCTCCGAGGAAACCGCCGTTATTGTTGAGGACCGTAGCGATAACTGCCGTGATACCGAAGAGCATGATGATGCCCTGAACGAGGTCATTAACAACGGTAGCCATATAGCCGCCGAGGATAACATAGACGCAGGTAAGAGCTGCCATAACGATGATGCAGATCTTATAGTCGATGTTGAATGCCATGTTAAAGAGTCTGGACAGACCGTTATATACGGATGATGTATAAGGGATAAGGAAGATGAAGGAAATAAGGGCAGCTGCGATACGGAGCGCCTTGCTGTCGAATCTCTTGCCGAAGAAGTCAGGCATTGTCTTGGAGCTTAAGTGCTTTGTCATGACTCTGGTTCTTCTGCCCAATACGATCCACGCGAGAAGTGAACCGATAACTGCGTTTCCGATACCGATCCATGTCGATGCGACACCGTATTTCCAGCCGAACTGTCCTGCATATCCGATGAATACTACCGCAGAAAAGTAGGAAGTACCGTAACCGAAAGCCGTGAGCCAGGGACCTGCATTTCTGCCGCCCAATACGAAGCCCTCTACGCTGTTTGCCTTTTTACGCGTGTAAAGACCGATTCCGATCATGACAGCGAAAAAGACAACAAGAAAGATGATCTTGATTGCCAAATCCATGTAAATGCCCTCACTTCTTGCTTCTTCCACCCTCAAAATGATAAGAAGCGTTTTTAATCAAAAAATAAGCCTTGTGTCTAAAATGAACACAAGGCTTACATTTTAAGACTGATTTTCCTGTTCTACAAGTCTTTCTGCACCATATCTCTTACGGAGAACGGGTTTTTCGATCTTACCTGTAGCATTTCTCGGTACGTCTGCCAGGATTATCTGCTTCGGTCTCTTGTAACGCGGGAGCTGTGTGCAGAACTTCTCGAGTTCTTCCACTGTGCAGTTGCTGCCGGGTTCGACCTCAACGATAGCACCTGTGATCTCACCGAGTCTCTTGTCGGGGAGACCGATAACTGCGACGTCCTTGACCTTAGGATATTCCTGGAGGAAGTTCTCGATCTCAACAGGGTAGATGTTCTCACCGCCGCTGACGATAACGTCCTTCTTACGGTCAACGAGGAAGTAGAAGCCGTCTTCATCCTGGCGCGCCATGTCGCCTGTGAAAAGCCAGCCGTCTCTTAATGTTTCCTTCGTTGCTTCTGGATTTCTATAGTATTCGAGCATTACGCCGGGACCCTTGACACAGAGCTCGCCGACCTCGCCCTGAGGAACGATGTTGCCTTCTTCGTCAACGATCTTGCACTCCCAACGGTAACCGGGAACGCCGATGGCGCCGACCTTGTGAGTGTTTTCAAGACCTAAGTGAACACAGCCTGGACCGGTTGATTCGGAGAGACCGTAGTTCGTGTCGTACTGATGGTTAGGGAAGTAATCCTTCCAGTGACGGATCAGTGACGGAGGTACGGGCTGTGCGCCGATGTGCATAAGACGCCACTGGTCGAGCTTGTAATCGGAGAGCTTCAATTCGCCTCTGTCCAATGCATCGAGGATGTCCTGGGCCCACGGTACGAGAAGCCATACGATAGTGCACTGCTCGTCGGATGCTGCCTTCAGGATGACCTCAGGCTTGGTTCCCTTGAGGAGGACTGCCTTGCTGCATGTCCACAAAGAACCCATCCAGTGGAACTTGGCGCCTGTGTGATAGAGAGGCGGGATACAGAGGAAGCAGTCGTTCTTGCCTGTCTCATGGTGGATAGCTTCCATCTCGGCAGCCTGTGTAAGGCTTCTGTGAGGATGAAGGATCGCCTTCGGGAATCCTGTAGTACCTGATGAGAAGTAGATAGCTGCATAGTCTTCTTCTGTAAGTTCGATGTAGGGATCTCTGCTGGAATAGTCAGCAACCTGCTGCCAGTAGTTCTCTGCGAACTCGGGAGCCTGGCCGTCACCTACATAGAGAAGGAGTCTGTCTTTTGCAAGTTCTTCTGCGTTGATATTAAGTCTGTCTACGAATTCCGAACCGAAGAACATAACGGAGATCTCGGCCAGATCCGCGCAGTAAGATATCTCGTTAGCTGTATATCTGAAGTTGAAGGGAACCGCGATAGCGCCTGTCTTCAGGATACCGAAGTAGATGGGCAGCCACTCGAGGCAGTTGAACATAAGGATAGCAACCTTATCGCCCTTCTTGATCCCGCGTCCTAAAAGCATGTTTGATACTCTGTTGGACTTCTCGTCGAAGATCTGCCATGTGATCTCGTGACGGTAAGGCATAGCCTTGGTCTGCTGAACAAGATCGTATTCTTTGAACGAGATCTTCCTCGTATCTTCCATTGCAGGGTTGAGCTCTACGAGAGCTACTTCGTCGCCGTACTCTTTGGCATTGCGTCTCAACAAATCTGTTACAGGCATTATTATTCCTCCCTTGCTCTATTCTTCTGAATAAAGCCAAAGACAATAATATCATCGCAGCCGATGTTCGTCAAAAAATAAATAATAAATATAGATTCTCTTTTTAATACAAATTTCAACTTGTGTGTTTTATAATAGAGTGTCTTATCGTTTCGGGAGGAAGATCCTTTGATACCAAAACTACTCAGATCTTTACGCCAGTATAAGAAGGATACGATCCTTGGCCTTGTATTCATTATCGGCGAAGTAATACTTGAAGTATTGATTCCGTTTATTACGTCACCCATGGTCAACAGTATCGAAGCGGGTGCAAATATGAACGATATCCTGAAGTCAGGTGTTTTCATTGCTCTTGCAGCTGTCGCTTCACTTGCCTGCGGAGCTTTTGCAGGTAAGTTCTCGGCGAGGGCTTCTGCAGGATTTGCAGGCAACCTCAGAGCCGATATCTTCAACAGAGTCCAGAAATTCTCATTCGGAAACATCGATAAGTTCTCGACATCATCTCTTGTAACGAGAATGACTACAGACATAACTACAGTCCAGAACGCATTCATGATGGCGATCAGGATCGCAGTAAGAGCACCTCTTATGTTCGCCTTTGCGATCGTCATGGCATATTTATTGGGCGGCTCACTTGCTACGACATTTGTTATCGTCGTTCCTGTAATGGCAGTCGGTCTCGTGATCATAGGTAAGCTCGCAATGCCTGCTTTCCGCGCCGTGTTCAAGAAGTATGACAAGCTCAACGAATCTATCGAAGAGAATGTCCGCGGTATGCGTGTCGTTAAGGGCTTTGCCAGAGAAGAGTACGAGAAGGATAAGTTCGGCAAGGCTTCGACCAACATCAGATTCGACTTTACGAAGGCTGAGAAGATCGTCGGCCTTAACGGTCCTCTTATGGAGATGTGCCTTTTCTTCAATGTGGCATTTATCCTCTATGTAGGATCCAAGCTCGTAATCGAGGGCAAGGGAGAGATCATCAATGTAGGTCAGATCTCGGCTCTCATGACATACGGATTCCAGGTCCTCATGTCACTCATGATGGTATCCATGGTCTACGTTATGCTCACGATGTCTATTGAGGCAATAAGACGTATCGTTGAAGTTATTGATGAGCAACCTTCCATCACCAATCCCGCAAATCCTGTTATGGAAGTTGCTGACGGTTCTATTGATTTTCAGGACGTTGCGTTCAAGTATTCCGAGAATGCTGCAAGAGATGCGCTCTTTGATATCGACCTTCATATCGACAGCGGAATGTCAGTCGGTATCTTAGGCGGTACGGGTTCATCCAAGACCACGTTGATCCAGCTCATTCCGAGACTTTATGATGTTACCGCAGGCGAGGTAAAAGTCGGCGGCGTTCCCGTTAAGGATTACGACATCAAGACATTAAGAGATGCCGTTTCAGTAGTTCTCCAGAAGAACGAACTGTTCTCCGGAACCATTGCAGAGAACCTCAGATGGGGTAACGAGAATGCGACGGATGAAGAGCTCGTTGCCGCCTGTAAGATAGCCCAGGCAGATGAGTTCGTCTCATCCTTCCCTGACGGATATGACACTTATATTGAGCAGGGCGGTACCAATGTATCCGGTGGTCAGAAGCAGAGACTCTGTATCGCACGTGCGCTCATCAAGCGTCCTAAGATCCTCATCCTCGATGATTCAACATCAGCCGTCGATACAAGAACTGATGCTCTCATCAGAAAGTGTTTCATGGAATATATTCCTGAGACTACGAAAATAATCATTGCACAGAGAGTTGCTTCCGTTCAGGAATGCGACATGATCATAATCATGGACGGCGGTATGATCGCAGGCAAGGGAACTCACGAAGAGCTCCTCAAGTCCAATCCGATCTACCGTGAGATCTACGAAGAACAGACGAAGGGAGGATCAGGTGATGAGTAATAAGACCAATACTCCCAAAAAGCCCGTAGAGGCAGCACCCGCACCCGGCGGAAGACACAGAGGACCTGCTTCCATGTCTCAGGTCGTCGGTTCCATGGGCAGTCTCAAGAAAGTCATAAAGTACTACGTTAAGTGTTCTCCGGTCCTCTTTGCGATCATCGTCGTATGCGCACTTGTAGGTGCCGTTACTGCAGCAGCTCCGGGCATTCTGCTCCAGAAGATCACTGCTATTATCGAGGCTTCATATAAGTCCGGTGACTGGGCAGGCGCCAGACCCCAGATCCTGGCCTATATCATTCCTCTTGTCTGCCTTTATGTAGTTGCCGTCTCACTCAGCATACTGCAGTCACAGCTTCAGGCTCATATCACACAGAGCTTCATGCACAGATTAAGAACAGATCTGTTCAACAAGATGCAGTCTCTGCCTCTCAGATATTTTGATACGCATAAGCACGGCGATATCATGAGCCACTACACAAACGATATCGACACCTTAAGACAGATGGTATCCCAGGCACTGCCGAACATCATCAGGGCAGGCGTTGTCGTAATCGCGGTTTTCGGGATCATGATCTACTACAGCTTGTGGATGACGTTGATCGTTATTCTCGGAATCATCGTCATGATGATAGTTACGAGCAAGGTCGGCGCAGGTTCTGCCAAGTACTTCATCAGACAGCAAAAGGCCGTAGCTGCCACAGAAGGCTTCGTTCAGGAGATCATGAACGGACAGAAGGTAGTTAAGGTATTCAACCACGAGAAGAAGGTTACAGAGGAATTCAACAAGGTAAATGACGGTCTCGTTGAAGACAGCGCGAAGGCTAACACTTATGCGAATATTCTGGCGCCGATCATCAACAACATCGGTAATATCGTTTACGTTCTTCTCGCTGTAGGCGGCGGTCTCATGATCGCTCTTCACACACCGAACGTATCTATCTCCGGCATGATCTTCGACATCTCGCTCCTCGTACCGTTCCTCAACATGAGCAAGCAGTTCATGGGCAACATCAACCAGCTTACGATGCAGATGAACGCTATCGTCATGGCAGGTGCCGGAGCCCAGAGAATTTTCGATCTGTTGGATCAGGAACCTGAGACGGACGACGGTTACGTAACTCTTGTTAATGCAAATATCGCAGCAGACGGCACGATCACGGAAGCTGATCACAAGACAGGCCACTGGGCATGGAAGCATCCTCATAAGGCTGACGGCACGATCACTTATACAGAACTCAAGGGTGACGTATTGCTCGACGGCGTCGACTTCGGTTACGTTCCCGATAAGCAGGTCCTCTACGACGTATCTGTATTTGCAAAGCCCGGTCAGAAGGTTGCCTTCGTTGGTGCTACAGGTGCCGGCAAGACGACGATCACAAACCTCATCAACCGTTTCTACGATATCGCTGACGGTAAGATCCGTTACGACGGCATCAACATCAATAAGATAAAGAAGAGAGATCTGAGAAGATCACTGGGTCTCGTTCTTCAGGAGACCAACCTCTTCACAGGTACGGTCATGGAGAACATCCGTTACGGCAGACTCGATGCAACAGATGAGGAGTGTAAGGAAGCTGCAAGACTCGCAGGCGCGGCTGACTTCATTGAGCGTCTCCCTAACGGTTACGACACCGAGCTCACCAACAACGGTGCCAACTTCTCCCAGGGTCAGAGACAGCTCCTCGCCATCGCCAGAGCGGCAGTAGCTGATCCGCCGGTAATGATCCTCGACGAAGCTACGTCTTCAATCGATACCCGTACAGAGGCAATCGTCCAGCGCGGTATGGATAAGCTCATGGAAGGCCGCACGGTATTCGTTATCGCTCACCGTCTGTCGACCGTCATGAACTCCGATGTCATCATGGTGCTTGATCACGGCAGGATCATCGAGCGCGGTTCACACGAGCAGCTCATCGCTGAGAAAGGTACATACTATCAGCTTTACACCGGCGCATTCGAACTCGAGTAATACTGCTGTTTTAAGCGGGATAAAAGAACTGAATAATACTTGTAGAGGCTGTCTTTATGTTGAGGCAGCCTCTTTGAATTTTGTGGGGCATTCCTGCGGCTGATATAGGAACTGAACGCTCCAAATGGTATAATCAAAAATCAATGAGAAAGGGATAATAGACAAAAGGGGATAGTAAGTTTATGAAGAGACGTTTGGTAGCGATTTTGCTGATTTCCGCGTTATCCCTGTCGTTGACAGGGTGCTTCGGAAACACCAGAAACCCGTTTGCTGACGATGAAGACGAAGAAGATCCGACCACGGAATACTTTGAAGATGATGAGGAAGACGTAAGACCTCTTCTGGATCTGAACGACCTTAAATATGTTGATGCGGAAGAAACATTCGACGATTATTATGTTTCTGATGTGGACACACCGTGGGGAGTCGGCAAGGATCTTAAGATGGCAGACGGCACAGTCCGTAATTATTTCTGTGATTACTGCTTCGATTCCAGTTACAACATTGTCAATGAGAACATGAACTATATAGCGACGGTAAGCAGACCGATCGTTACCGTTTTCGATTCCACGATCGAAGGCTATGTAATCTACGAAGTAACATATACCCAGCTCTTCCCGATATGCTCGAGAGAGCCCGGCAGTGTATACATGTCATTCTTCTCATATCACAACGTCGGCTATGTAGACTTCTATACTGGTGCTACATTCCCTACGGTCAACATGTCCACCCAGATCGACAGTTTCCGTGTATCCGGTGACGTCATCTACGACGGAACAAGATACAACGTAGCTTATTACGAATACCGTGAAGACGAAGTCTTGAGCAGCGACTATGAACTGCAGTCAGACGGATACTATATCAACAGGACCACGGTTCAGATCACTTCAACATCTTACTTCCTCGTTCCTGAAGGTTATGACGGGATCCTGCTCTACGTCTATATCGGATATGACTTCGATAAGTCCGCAGAAGAAGTCCTGGCAGATGACGATGCTTACTTCACACCTCCGGGATACTTCGGAGACGACGAGAATCTGGACGACTACGTGTTCTTCGGAATCAACGCTCCCGAGTAATCGTAATTCAAAGTAGAAGAGAACGTCTCATAAGTGTGTTATACCGCTTGTGAGGCGTTTTTGTTTTTGTTGCTCGAAAAGCTGATTCCGCGGCTGCCCCGTCAGACGCACCCAACCAAAAGGCTGCCTCGAGAAGAAGACAGCCCCTCAATTACTTATTCTTTTTTCTCGCCGGGTTGCTCTAATCCTGAAGTCAGGAGCTTTACCGCGATTGCGCATTCGATCCTCTTGCGGAAGATATCGCAGCCCATCTCGTAGATGCCGTTGATATCACCTGAAGCATGATAGGAATTGGCTGCGCAGCCACCGGAGCAGTAGAGCTTTGCCCAGCAGTCTCTGCACTCGGGACGGCTGTATGCGTTGCAGGAAGCAAACTTGTCCTGAAGCTCCAAGTTCTGTACGCCATCGTAGATAGAACCCATCTTATATGCTTCGTCGCCTACGAACTGGTGGCAGGGATAGAGGTCACCCCAGGGAGTGACAGCCAGGTATTCCGTTCCGGAACCGCAGCCTGCTATCCTCTTGTAGATGCAGGGACCGCATGTGAGATCGAGCATATAGTGGTAGAAGGTGAAGGGTCTGCCTTCATTGTAGCGCTCGACCATAAGGCGGGCGAGTTCTTCGTACTGTTCGAAGACAGTAGGCAGATCTTCCTTTGTGATCGCAGAAGGGCTTGAAGGATCTGTAACAACGGGCTCCATGGAGAGCTCGGTGAATCCCAAGTCCAGCATCTGCCTGATATCGTTTACGAAGTCTATGTTGTGGTGCGTGAATGTTCCGCGCATGTAGTAGCTTAAGTTGCCGCGCTTTGCTACGAACTTCTGGAAGTTCGGAACGATCCTGTCGTAAGAACCGTTGCCTGCGTAATCGACACGGAACCTGTCATTGACTTCTTTACGGCCGTCCAGCGAGAGGACGACGTTATGCATCTCGCGGTTGGCGAACTCTGTGACTTCATCGTCAAGGAGAATGCCGTTTGTCGTGAGAGTGAAGCGGATATTCTTATTGTGGATCTTCTCCTGATTTCTGCCGTATTCAACGAGCTTCTTGCAGACGTCCCAGTTCATCAGTGGTTCGCCGCCGAAGAAGTCGATATCAAGATTCTTGTGGAAACCGGAATTCTCGATGAGGAAATCGATAGCTCTCTTTCCGACCTCATAGCTCATTATGGCGCGCTCGCCATGGTACTTGCCCTGGCTCGCGAAGCAGTAAGAACAGTTGAGGTTGCATGTGTGTGCAACGTGGAGGCACAAAGCCTTTATCTTGATGTTCTTCTTGCGGAAATCCTTTGCCAGATGTTCGTATTTGTCGGGAGCATAGAGCTTGCCTGCGGTCTTGAGGCTATCAATGTCGGCGATGCATTCTTCGGCATCTGCTCTGGAGATGCCGTGCTTGGCAATAGCTTTCTCGATTACTTCTTCCGCAGGTTCGTTCTCGTACCATTGGATCATGTCGTAAGCGACTTCATCAACCATATGGATAGAGCCCGAGTAGCAGTCGAGCACGATGTTAAGGCCGTCAAATTGGTAGCAGTGGATCATAAATATCTCGTTTCCATAAAAAAAGGTCCCACGTCAAAATGAGACCTTTAAGCTTCAAAATAAAACTGAATTACTCAGCAAGCTTCTCGCAAGGCTGGTTAGCAACACCGCAAGATGTCTTGCATGCTGACTGGCAAGATGTCTGGCACTCGCCGCATCCGCCTTCCTTAGCTGACTTCTCGAGATCTCTTGTCTCAACTGTAACGATTCTTGTCATATTAAGTAATCTCCCTTTTTTATAATACGAGAATTATACTTTGAAGGAATTGAACCGTCAAGGCAAGACGGGTATCAGTCCCTGATAAGATCTTCCTCCGCCTAGCTTGAGCTGGATATCGCCCGATGAGAGGAGCCTTATCGTATCTTCCGTTATGATCTCGCCCGGCATAACAAGCGGGATCCCGGGCGGGAACCCGTAGATGAATTCTCCTGACACGCGGCCTACGCAGTATTCAGGCTCTAATTCGACGCAGCGCAGTCTGTCCTGTGCAGCCTCCCTTAACGTCATCGCGAATCTCGGGAACGGTCTTGAGACGAAGTTTGCCGGGATATAGTATCCGTCCATCGCGTTGTCGGTGGCGATAACCGCATCACAGAACCGCTTCAATGTCTCTTCCGTGTCGCCGATGCCTGTCATGGCGATCAGGTGAGACGGGAAGCTCGCTTCGCACTCGATATTGAATGTTCCTCTCAGGTACTCGAAAAGACTGTTGCCCATTCCCATCAGAACAAACTTCGACCGTTCTCTCACGGGGGCCTGCCAGAGCCTGAAGTTCCTTAATGAACTGAGATTACTCTCAGCGTGGGTGATCGCATCTTCCCACGGCTTCAGAAGATCAGGTCCCTTGGAATTAAGCTGTGCGAGGCTCTTCGAGATGCCCTGCAAAAGGATATATGATGGGCTCGAGGTCTCGAAAATATCAAGGCCGCGTCTTATAAGCGGCACTTCTATCGGGCACCCCTCGTGGCGCAGCATGACGGCCGTCTGAGTAGGAGATGACAGGGTCTTATGAAGGCTCTTTATCACCAGATCGCCTCTGGCATCAGGGCCGAAGAAGCTGTCGTCCAGTCCCAGATGTGCGCCGTGAGCGCTGTCAGTGATGAGGATAGCGTCGTATTTCCTGGTTATCCTGAATATCTCGTCCGTATCAGACAGGACACCTTCATATGTGGGTGATGTGATGATGACGGTCTTAATAGACGGGTCTCTTGCGAGGTTCCTCTCGATGTCTGAAGCCGAGATGTGACCTGCAAATGGGAGTTCGGGATCGAATGCCGGCATGAGCGGGACGATGGTTGAACCCGTGAGTTCGATCGCGTTCCATACTGCCAGATGACAGTTCATGGCAGTTAAGATTTTCGAGCCCGGATTAAGAACGGAGGCACTCCAGATTGCCGATAGCAGCAGGGCGGTAGAACCGTTAACGGAAAGGAATGCATTCTCAGCCTTCCAGAGCGATGCTGCGCAGTCTTCCATGTCTTTGAGAAGACCTTCGGGCGAGTGGAGATTGTCGAATCCGCCGATCTCGGTGATATCGCGCATGAATGCCTGAGATACGAAGTCAGGATTGCGCTTGCCGCCCGGCATGTGCATGGGCAGCGGATTGGTTCCCAAGTAGAGCTTCAATGCCGCTCCGAGCCTGTCGTTATCGTATTTCATATGAGTGCCCTTCCTTTACTTGTAAGTTAACACAAAACCGTGATACTCACAAAAAAAAGGGCTGTCATCTGACAGCCCTCGTAGAATTAATCAACTTGATCGATCAGCTCGGATTGATAACTGTGAAGCTGTAGCCTGATACAACATCAGCATCCTCGTAGATTGACTTCTGCATCTGGAGAGCAGTGGAGAGGAGGAGTGTGTAAGGTGAGAGCTTGCCGCCTAAGAGTTCAACATCTGAACCGTAGCTGATAGCCTGAGCCTCGTCGTCAGAAAGAAGCATGTACTGGGAAACGAGGAAGAGGGATCTTACGCCAACGTTCATGTGAACGAGCTTGCTGTTGATCGAATATGTAGGATTTGAGCTGGAAGAAGAACCGGACAATCTGCTGCTGAATGAAAGACCCAGAGTAGATGTGCTGCCCAAAGAGCTGGACTCTTCCTGGATGAAGAGAGGCTTGCCTTCGATACCGACCTTACCGACTTCGTGGAAGAGGGCGATGATGATAGCTGACTCCTCATCAAGCTGAGGCATGATCGTATCCTTGATTCTCAAGAGCTGCTTAGCTACTGCAACGCTTCTGATGAGAAGTCCCTTCTCGCAGGCGAGAGGTCCCTTAACCTCAGCAGGAGCTGTAAGCCAGGATGTTCTGTTCTCGAGGAAATCGATGAAGTGATCGAACTCTGTCTTTCTCTTAACGATAGCTGCCTTAAGCTGCTCATAAAGAGTGTCAACGTTATCCTTATTAACTTCGATCATCGGCATAATACCGGCAACCTTATCAGACTTGCCTGTAGCTGCTGCTGATACAGCTGCTGCCTGAGGTGTCACTACTGCAGAATCACTGCCGCCTGCACCTTCGTCTGCTGATGTGAATGTATACTTACATTTAGGGCATCTGATAGCCTGGTTGGCAATGACCATACCGCAATCTGGACATTTCTTCATGATTGTGACCTCCTGATTTTGCGGGCGCATAGAACCGCAAAGATAATTGTTACTTCATTTTACAACTTGATTTTTACATAATCAATAATAAAACTGTTTGAAAATATGTGATTTATTGTTATTTTTACTATCAACAATAATTTACACCTTCGAAAATAAAAGACACTGACGAGGGGGTGTCAGTGTCTTAAGGAGGGTGTTATGAAGTAAGGAACAATTACTTTGAACAACCATATATTAACACGCCCAATATTTACTTTAAGATTCAAAAAAGGCAAAATAGTGGCAAAGAAATCACTAATTTGGGGAGGAATTGAAGGTTTGACTCTGGAAGGCAGACTTTTTGTCGCAAACAGAATGACCGAGATCAAGACGGTCACGACTGAGGATTCAGACCCCTCCTATGCCAAATGCCTGGAAATTGCGCTAATTGAGCTTTGCAGACAGCTCGATATCCCTGTTCCCATGTGGATGAAGAAGAATACCAAGGAATTTGCGGCTTTCGGCCAGACGATCTTTTTCCGTGAACAGTACACGGAGCAGGTCAGATTCGACAGATTCCAGATAAGAGTTACTGACGGGGCAGACAGCTGATATGACTGTTGGCGTAATCGGGAACAAAGAGCGCAGCGCTTACTGGGACAATATCAAGGGCTTTCTGATACTGCTCGTAGTCTTCGGACATGTCCTTTATAAGCTTCAGACCGCATCGCCCATTATCAATACGACAGTTGATAACATATACATGTTCCATATGCCCGCCTTCATATTTGTGTCGGGTTATTTTGGCAAGAGCGAGCGCTCGAGAAGCTTTGAGAGCATTATCAAGCTCATCTTCCTGTTCTTTATCTTCAACAGCATTACGATGTTTATAGAAGGTTATACAGCTTATCTTCAGCCTATCTATTCGTATTGGTATCTTATAGCACTTATCGTTTGGAGACTTACGGCTCACCATATCGCCAAGTTCAAGTTCATTAATCCCATCCTGATCGTTATAGCCCTGATAATAGGATTCTTCCCGGCTGTCGATAACCATTTTGCAGCTGCAAGGATAATCGGATTCTATCCTTTCTATATGCTCGGATATCAGCTGAGTGAAGAGAAGAACAGCGCTTTTGTCAGCAGGGAATACTGGAAGCGGGCCATAATCGGAGCAGTCCTGCTCTTTTCTGCAGAGATATCTGCCTTTGCATCAACACTTCTATTCTCATACAAGAACGGTGCGTTCGAATTAGAACCTTATGAGAGACCGATGGATTTTCTCGGGAGGAGCGTTTTCTTCATCATCGCGATCCTCATGATCTATGCAATCAGATGTTTTGCTCCCGATAAGAAGATCCCGTTCCTTACGGAGTTCGGCCGCAACTCATTGTGGATCTTCGTATTCCACAGACTGTTTACCCTCTGGATCGGTGAAGCATTAAGATACTATCCGGTCATGTTTGTAATGGGGGTAGCTCTTTTATCCGCATTCATCATCAGCTTTGCGTTTGGCAATGACTTCTTCTGCAAGTTCTTCAACAGGTTCCTTCAGTCCGGTGCAGAGGTATTCACAGGAGACAATAAGAAGATCACATTTGCCAAGATCGTTTCTCTCCTCGTAGCTATTGGATTTGCAGTCGTTGCAATATTCAATTCGATCAATCTTTTAAAGCCGCAGGAATCTTCTGATGATCAGATCCCCGACAGCGATCCTCAGGCGGACATCATGTATCCTGCCATGACTGATACGCAGAAAGAATCTTTTGATAACGCTTTCCGGATCACTTTTGCAGGCGACCTGATCCTATTGGAAGACCAGGTAAACCTTGGATTTACGGGCGATGGATATGATTTTACGGATGTTTTCGAAAACGCTGAACCTTATATATCTTCAGCGGACATGGCGATCGGTGTTTTCGAGGGCCCGATGGCAGGAGCAGACAAGGGCTATTCGACCGGCAATTACGATGACGGCAAAGAGCTCTACTTAAACTTCCCCGATGAGTTCGGTATGGCTGTTAAGAACGCCGGCTTCGATCTTGTCACGACAGCTAACAATCATATGCTGGATAAGGGCGAAGAGGGTGCTCTAAGAACGCTGGACGTTATGGACGATATCGGCCTTGATCATACCGGTTCTTACAGGAATCAGGCTGAGAAGGACAGCAGCAGGGTTAAGATCGTTGAGGTCCAGGGCATAAAGTTTGCCGTGCTCTCATATACGTTCGGAAGCAATTACACCGAAACGGAAGACCTGATTGACGGTCAGTATTCTTACATGACATCAATAATCCGGGGCACCGAAGGCGAAGAGTTCGATCAGCTGAAGGCAAGCGTTGAAGAAGACTTTAAGGCGGCCAGATCTCTTGATCCCGACCTCATCATCGTGCTCCCTCATCTCGGAACGCAGTTCTTAAACCAGCCTGATGAGACGCAGACAGTCTGGTTTGAGATATTCAAGGAGAACGGCGCCGACATTATCCTGGGCGACCATCCTCATGTTGTAGAACCTGCATCAATAGAAAATTACGGCGGCAGGAATGTGTTTACCGCATACTGCCCGGGAAACTTTGCCAACGTTTACCGTGAGCATCAGGGCGACACGAGCATGCTCGTAGATGTCTATATCGACCGCGATTCGAAGGAAGTCATCGGAGGAAGCGTTGTTCCTCTCTACACTTATGCTCCTGCAGACGGCAATTACAAGGCAGTACCGGTTTACGAGATAATGAACAATCCGAAAGTCCGTTCGGAACTTACCGTAGACGATATGAAACGCGCTTCTATTGCAAATGAGATAGTTACGCGCGTAGTCTTCGGCGATCCGATGGATATCAGTTCCGTAACCGAGAGATATTACTTCGATGAGAACGGCTTTATCCGTTCGAAGAATGAGGGTTTGGAGTTAACTGATGAGATGGCAGGCGGAACGCTTTACGGCGCCATGCAGAATGCAGGCAGCATCTGCTTTATCGGCGACAGCATCACCGAAGGCACCAAGAACGGCGGATGTCCCTGGTATGAACCGATCGAAGCGTTCTTCCCGGATAAGACGATCCTCAACTACTCGAAGGGCAGCTGCACGGTGTCTTATATGCTTGACCGTATCGACCAGATTCCTGAAGCTGATCTCTATGTGATCGCGCTTGGCACGAACGATGTGCGCTACAGGGATGACAGCGTATGCGCAATGACGTCAGACGAATATATAAAGAGACTAAACGAACTGAAGGATCAGCTGGCTGCAAAGTCACCTGATGCCAAGTTCGTATTTATCGCCCCCTGGTATTCGATCGACGGCGATCCTTTCTGCAGTCTGTCTTTTGCCGAGAAGACCGCTCTTAATGAAGAATATTCCGCAGCGCTCGAAAAGTACTGCTCGGACAATTCCTTCATCTACATAAATGCCAACGGATTTATCAGCGACCGTCTGAAGCAGGCTTCCGCCGGAACATATCTGCTTGACCACATTCATCCGAATGCCACCAACGGAGTCGTCATGTATTCGGAAGCCGTGCTCTTGTCCGGCAAAGACGACTGAAGGTATTGATCTCGTGGGCGGGGATAAGCTTAAGATCGGCATTATCGGAGGCGGCGCGTCAGGACTTTTTACTGCATGCCAGCTTAAAAAGCTTGGCGGGAACAGAAATATCGAAGTTACCATATTGGAGAGAAATTCCATTCCCGGCAAAAAGCTTACCCTGACAGGACACGGCAGATGCAACATCACCAACCGCAAGGATGCGCAAGAACTTAAGAACTGTTACCACGAAGCAGGCAATTTCCTGTATCCCGCGCTCAAGGAGTTCGGTCCTGAAGATACGATCTCATTCATGGAAAAAGATCTCGGGATGAAACTCAAAGAAGAGGATAACAACAGGATGTTCCCCGTCTCAGACAGTGCCGTTGCCGTAAGAGATGCGATCGTTTCCTACTTAAAGGACAGCACCAAGATCGTATGTGATGCGAAGGTCGCAGCTATAAATAAGACTTCTGAATTCGAAGTCGAGACTACCAAAGGAAGATTCTGCTTCGATTACGTTGTCCTGGCCTGCGGCGGAAGCTCGTTCCCCAAGACCGGATCGGACGGTGATTCATATAAGTTTGCAGGGAACCTCGGTCATACGATCATCCCCATAAGAGGAGCGCTGGCACCCATTAAGGCAGACAGCGGAGCGGTATCATTTACTTCGGCATTAAGCGGCGTATCCATGAATATCAAAGTATCACTTATCGTGTCAGACAAGGTTACTGCATCTGTCAGGGGAGAAGTGCTGTTTGCAGAATTCGGTCTCACGGGACCTTCTATTATGGAGATATCAAGAGAGATACCGGCTGATATAACAGGCGAGGATTCCTGGCTTGAATTAGACCTGATCCCCTCAATGAGTGACGAACAATTTGACAGTGAACTCTTAACATCGATTGGAAGGCATTCCGACACAAAGATTACCACTCTTATCGCCAGATACATTCCTGCTTCAGTGGCAGCAGAAGTCGCAAAAAGAGCAGGTGTTTCTGATCTCTACGCACAGGGCTTTACCAGGGATAACCGCAAGAACCTCTGCCGCATGATCAAGCATCTTAAGATAGGTATAGCAGGTGTACCGGATCTTGATAAGGCTTATGTCACAAGAGGCGGCGTGTCTCTTAAGGAAGTTGACCGCAAGACCATGAGGTCCAAACTTGTCGAAGGCCTTTATATCGTCGGCGAGGCGCTCGATATCGACGGCATCAGCGGCGGCTTCAATCTCCAGGCCTGCATGAGCGAAGGATACTTAGCAGCCAAAGACATTCTTAAATAGATTTCCCGGGGTCAGCCCCCGCTTCCTGGAAGCAGACTTTGCATGGTACGAAAAAATGACGAAGTGAGCTGTTTTCGAGCACTGTTTCGTCACATAAATGCGTTTTGGTACGAAATCGTCACGGAAACGGGAATATCTGTAATTTTTCCGTACCGGCCTGATGAAGGCATGAAGGTGGCAGCGAATTTGCCCGATTGGCAATTTGCCCCAAGTGCCCGAGAATCCCGAGACTGCAAAGTGCAGTAAACAGGGGAGAAATACTCTCAAACAGTCTCATTTCAGTGCCGGAGCTGCAGAAATTATTGCACGCGCATAAAGAGGAAAAAACGGGCTGTTTCAGATACAGCCCGTTTGAATTCATCTGTTAACTTATATCAGTTGTACTTCTCACCGTTTGTCCTGAAGATTACTTCGCCCGGATATACCATGTCGAGCTGGGATCTGGCAACGCTCTCGATGTAAGCCTCATCCTGTCCGAATTCTTCCTGTGCCTTGATCTGCTTGAGCTTGTCTGACAAAGCTTCGGACTGTGCGATAAGGGAAGAGTTCTCAGCAAGAAGGCGCTCCTTCTGCTTAGCGATATTGGCATACTTCGTGATGCACAGAATACCGATAACGATACAGCAAATGAGGATCATTGCCGTAAGGAAAGATATACCGCCTGTCCTGCGTCTGATCTTGCGCAAAGTACGCCTCCGATAAAGATACTGATATAAAGTTATTATTACTTAACCCCGGGTGCAAAACAACAACCCGGGGCTAAACTTAAAATACTTGTAATATTGGAACAAATGCCTGTAACAAAAGCTCATTCGATGAGTTCATACATCGAAGCTGCTTCGTCTTTTCTGACTGTCTCAGGCAGAGCTGTTACCCTGAACTTAACTTCGCCGCTTCCGAACAGGATAGAGACTTCGTCGCCTATCTTGAGCTTAACGGAAGGCTTGGCGGGCTTGCCGTTGACCGTAACTCTGCCTGCCTGGCATACGTCGTTTGCAACGGTCCTGCGCTTGATCACTCTAGAGAGCTTAAGGAACTTATCAAGTCTCATTCTTATCTCCCGCGAGCACGACTCTGCCCCTTAAGGCAGAAAGCAGTGTTAAGTCATCTGCATATTCGATGTCAGATCCCATGGGAAGGCCGGATGCCAGACGTGATACCTTGATTCCGGAAGGACCGACCATTCTGGACAGATAGAGGGCTGTAGCGTTGCCTTCTGCCGTCTGGTTGGTTGCCACGATAACTTCCGTGATCTCAGGATGGTCAGCCAGACGCTTGACCAGATCAGGGATGGTGGTATCTGAAATACTCATGGACTTCATGGGGTTAAACACTCCGTGAAGAACGTGATAAAGGCCCTTATACTCATGAGCACGCTCGAATGTCGAGACGTCTCTCGGAGATTCGACAACAAGAACTGTCGTCTTATCTCTTAAGGGATCAGAGCAGATAGGGCAGGGATCTGAATCTGTGAAGTTCTGGCAGCAGGTGCATCTTTTTGTAGACTGCCTTGCAGCAGAGATGGAGGACACCAGGGCCTCAGCATCTTTCTCATCCATTGCCAGTATATGAAAAGCCAAACGCTGGGCAGACTTGCCTCCGATACCCGGAAGACTGCTCAGCTGTGCTATGAGATTCTGAATTGAAGGTGAATATCTTGCCATTATCAGAAAGGCATCTTCATGCCGCCGGTAATTGCGTTCATGCGCTCCTGGTTCGTATTGTCGATCTGCTCGAGAGCCTGATTTGCAGCAGCGATAATGAGATCCTGGAGACCTTCGATATCCTCGGGATCAACGATCTCCTTGGAAAGCTCAACTTCATATAATCTGTGGTCACCGCCTACGACAACCTTAACGAGTTCGCCGCCTGCCGTACCTGTGAAACGCATCTCACGGATCTCTGCCTGAGCCATCTCGATCTGTCTCTGCATCTTCTGGGCCTGAGCCATGATGTTGCCCATGTTGCCGCCGCCCATTCCGCCACGGAATCCTTTTGCCATTGTAATAACCTCCGAATATTAAATCTGATTAATTATATACTTAGTCGCCAAAGTGAACATCAGTAGGGATGCCCATATTCTTTGAACGCTCATTCAAATCGTCGAGCTTCTTCTCGTTCTCGTTTGCACGGTTCTTCTTCTCCTGATTAAAGTACTGGTTAGCTGTGCAGAGGTAAAGATGCGCCGCACCGAACTCATCCTTGATGCTTGCCGAGATCTGTCTGAAGGTCTGGGACTTCTTGAGGTTGGTCAGAAGCTTTGTGTCGTTGTCGTCGAAAACGATATAAGCGGAATCCCCGTCCTTCTTAAGGTTTGTACGCTCCAGGATAAGAGCGATGTTGTCGTTGCTCTCGTGAAGCTTGGATGTTACGTTGGACCATCTGACTGCGATGTCTGCATCTTCACCCGTGAAGGCAGGTGCTCTGACGGTCTCTTTTGCAGGGCCGTCAACGATAAGTCCGCTCTTGTCAGCCTGAGCTACAAGCTGTGAACGGGGCTTGGGCGGCTCAGCCTGCACGGGTTCCTCCTCTTCAGGCTCGGCACCCAGATGGATATCTCCCGTTATGTCCTTGAGAAAGGAAGTTGAGAGATGTGCAAACAACCCTTGAGATGAATCGTAATTAACTTCTTCTGATCCGTCAGAAGAATCCTCGGGATCGTCAAGGCCGAAGCTTAACTGCTTCTCGGGTTCTTCCGGAACATATGAGAATATCGTAGGCTCGACATGCTCCGTTATGGGAGTGCCGGGGATGTATTCTGAATCGTCTGAAGGATCGTCCATCGGTTCTTCGGGATCAGGTATCGCCGGTTCTTCGATATCAAGTGAGAACTTGGACTGGATCGAAGGCTTAGGCGGTTCGGGAGTCTCATCCGTGGAAGGAGACGTAAATGAGAATGAACCTGAAGGTGCTGCTGAAGGCTGCGGTCTGTATGGTGCAGGTGCAGCTGCAGGCGCGGGTGCCGCAGAAGGCTGGGGCCTGTAGGGGGCAGGTGCCTTGAAAGGAGACTTAGCGTGCTCAGCGGGCTTTTCTTCTTCCTTATCCTTGGCGCTTTCTTCAGTTTTAGAAGGTTCTTCAGTCTTAGAAGATTCTTCTGTCTTGGCAGGTTCTTCCTTCTCAGGCTCTACGGGAGCCTTGGTATCTTCCAGAGTTATCTCCTTAGCCTTCTCGGCCTGTTTCTTCTCGAAGTCGGGGATGACGATGGGAGTGACGGGAAGAGCGGATTTCCTTCCACAGAGGCGCATCAGCATAAGCTCGAAGCTGGTGGCAATGTCCGGTGATTTACGGAGGTCTGCATATTCCTTCGACAGATAACTGATATAACCGGTCAGAGTATCAGCACTGACCTTGGCAGCCGTCTGATACATGTCTTTGATGGTCTCCTTAGGGTAGGGCAGATAAATGAGAGGATCTGCCTTGACCCTGATGATGAGAAGGTCTCTGAAATAAGCTGCCAGATCGAGCGTGAAGCGGACCTGGTTCTTGCCTGAAGCGTTCAATATCCCGCACAGGTCGATGAGCTCATCGAATCTGGCATCGATAAGGCAGTTGGCCATCTTGAACAGGAACGAGCTGTCGACTGTTCCCGTGATCTTCTCAACGTCCTGGGCACTTATCTCATTGTCGTTCCCTGAGATAGCGGATATCTGGTCCAAGAGAGACAATGCGTCACGGAGAGCACCGTCAGATCTCGAAGCGATGAGGCTGAGTGCATCCTCAGATGCCCTGATGCCTGACTTGCCGCATACTTCTCTTAATCTTCCCGCGATGAGATCTATCGGGATCCTCTTGAAATCGTATCTCTGGCAGCGCGATATGATGGTTGCCGGGATCTTATCGGATTCCGTGGTCGCGAAAAGGAATATAACATGCTTCGGAGGTTCCTCGATTGTCTTGAGCAGGGCGTTAAACGCACCCTTGGAGAGCATGTGGACCTCGTCGATTATATAGACTTTGTAAGTGGTTCTGGTGGGGGCGAAGTTGACTTCCTGAAGGATGGGTCTTATGTCGTCGACACCGTTATTGGACGCGGCGTCCATCTCGGTAACATCAAGGATGGAACCGTCGAGGATGCCCTTACATGTAGGACATTCATTGCAGGGATTGCCGTTAACGGGATGTTCGCAGTTAACTGCGCGGGCGAAGATCTTCGCAATCGTGGTCTTGCCCGTACCGTGCTGACCGCAGAACAGATAAGCGTGAGCAAGTTTCTTTGCAACTACCGACTGTCTTAATGCACCGACAGCAGCCTCCTGGCCGACTACGTCATCGAAGGTGAGAGGTCTGTACTGTCTGTAGAGAACGATATGATCTTCCATAATTAATCCCTGTTATGCTGAACCCAGATACCAAAATAAAAAGCCCGTCCCGCCCGAACTGCCGTCGGTAAGGCTTGACCCGCGGCGCACTCCGTAAACCGCTTACTGCTGCTTCCTTCCGGACCTGACAGGGTTCACAGCCCGAAATCGCACGGGACCTTGGCCGGCGGCAGACCGCGCGGGACGAACTCAATTATCAAACAAAAGAATTATATCATAAATGAACAGGTTGCCTATTCAATTATAAGGACATATAAAGTTACGGTTTGTAGCAGTCTGCTATGAACTGCTGCGTGTAACCTCCGAGCGTTGCAATGGCGGTGCCTGCAGCGTCCGGCGATGAAGCTTCTACATAGATAACAAGAGCTATGGGCTCCTTGTAATCGACGATCGCGCACTCTAAGTAAGCACCTCTGTCAGTGTTTCTGCCGAGTACATGCAAGATCCCCGTATCTGCAGGGAAAGCGTCCGCCAGGGGAGAAGGAATCTCGTTGGAAGCCATGTCATTTATGAGATGCTGGTTGATCTGGGAATTGTTGATGAACTCCTGATACATGTAGTACAGGAAGTTGCCCATGTCATAGCATGAGATCGTACCCGGAGCCCTGTATTCCCTGCCCATGTAATCCTTGTAGATCACAGAATCGTTATATGAGATGTATCCGCTGATCTCGTTGACTCTCTCGATCGCCTTGTCGATGCCGCCAAGTGAAGTTATCACGTAGTTTAAGGCGATGCTGTCGTTGTTGGCGATCGCATGGTAGAGGAGCGTTCTCATGTAGAACTGTTTGCCGTATGTATAATTGCTTGCGATATAAGAAGAATTGCGCGAGCCGCTGTAGTTGCCGTCGTAGGTTATGATCTGTGACAAGGGACCGTTTGATCCTGCGGCCTCATCGTAGAATACGATCTCGAGCGGGATTGCCATCGCACCTGAAGGGAGGACGGGATCTAATTCATCGATTCCGAGGCGCTCGCCTGTGGACAGCGAGATGAACTCGTAACAGATCCTCATGTCAGGGTGATTCTTCTGATAGGTTTCTACGTTTTCCTTGAGCTGGTCAAGACCTACGGCACGCTCCTGATATGTAGCGGTCTGGACTTCCATGGGTTTGAAGTTGAAGTTTGCGCCTTCAGAGAACGGGTCAGCGGAATTGTTCTGCGATGTCTGTGCCGTATCCTCGGGTGAGGGAGTAGGCGTCGGCGTGGCAGCGAGAATAGCGTGAGGCTGTGTGGTCGTTGCCATAGTCGTCGCTTCGGTCGTTGTCTCCGTGGTCGTATGAACCGGCCTCTGATATTCCGAATAAGCAGTTGTTGTGCTTGTTGCGGCTCCGACAAGTCCGGGGAACATCAGACGGTAGTTCTCCTGGGCTGAAGCTATCGAACTGATGAACACGATAATGAACGTGATCACGAGCAGAACGAGGATGATTATAAGCGTACGCCTTTTGCGGAACGTCTTGATCCCTTCGGCTTTTTTCAGAAATGTCGGATTCGGTCTAGTCATTAAATATCAGAACAGTCCTGTGATCGTACCGTTATTGTCAATGTCGATATCCATTGCTGCAGGATGCGGGGGAAGTCCGGGCATTGTAACGATCGTACCCGTGAGGATAACGAGGTAGCCTGCGCCTGCTGAGATAT
Organism: Saccharofermentans sp.; assembly: GCA_024695565.1. The sequence goes on from JAILHX010000035.1 coordinate 27,883, forward strand.
AGCAGTCTCTAACAGTAAGGGTGAAGCCTGCGGGATTACCGAGCTTCTTGGGATCGTCAGACAGTGAATATTGTGTTTTCGCGATGCAGATAGGAAGATTGCCGTAGCCCTTTGCAACGAACTCGTCGATCTTTGCCTTTGCTTCAGGGAGGATGTCAACGCTGCCTGCGCCGTAAACCTTCGTGGCAACCTTGGTGATTTTCTCTTCAACGGAATCCGTGAGCTCATATGAGTAGGAAGGATTCCTCTCCTTGCCCTGCTCCAAGATGGATACTGCCTTATTTGCAAGGCCGATTCCGCCTTCGCCGCCCTTTGCGAAGATCTCTGCAGGAGAGAATTCGGCGCCGGTAGCTTTGCATGCTTCTTCGACGATCGCGAGTTCTTCCTCGGTATCCGTAAGGAATCTGTTGGAAGCGACAAGGACCGGAATACCGAAGTTCTGCATATTCTCGATGTGCTTCAGTACATTTGCAAGACCGTTCTTAACAGCTTCGGGATCAGGATTTGAGAGCTGGTCCTTCGGAACGCCTGCGTTGTACTTAAGTGATCTTACTGTTGTAACGATAACTACGAGATCAGGCCAGATGCCTAAGTCTCTGCACTTGATGTCGAGGAACTTCTCAGCGCCAAGGTCTGCACCGAATCCTGCCTCGGTAACGACGATATCGCTGAGCTTTAATGCTGTCTTTGTAGCTATGCAGGAATTGCAGCCGTGTGAGATGTTTGCAAAAGGTCCGCCATGAACAAGTGCGGGAACGCCTTCGAGAGACTGAACGAGGTTAGGTGCCATGGCATCCTTGAGGCATGTGGCAAGTGCGCCTGTAGCACCGAGCTGGCCTGCAGTTACGAGATTGCCGTCCATATCGTAAGCGATGGCGATCCGATCGAGCCTGACCTTGAGATCGTCCATATCCTTGGCAAGGCAGAGGATAGCCATGATCTCGGAAGCAGCCGTGATCTGGAAGATCTCGGGACGTGTAACGCCCTTCGTGCCGCCGCCTACGCCTACAGTAACTGCTCTGAGGCACCTGTCGTTCATATCAAGGCATCTCTTCCAGAGGATCCTGTCCTTATCGATGTTAAGGCTGTTGCCCTGGAAAAGGTGATTGTCGATCATGGCTGCAAGAAGGTTATTTGCAGTTGTTATTGCGTGGATGTCGCCTGTGAAGTGCAGGTTGATGTCTTCCATCGGAACGACCTGAGAATAGCCGCCGCCGCAGGCACCTCCTTTAACACCGAATACGGGTCCTAATGAAGGTTCTCTTAATGCGAGGATGGGGCTCTTGCCGATGAGCTTTAAGCCCTGTGCAAGACCGATGCTGACAGTCGTCTTACCTTCGCCTGCAGGTGTAGGATTCATGGCTGTAACAAGGATGAGTTTTGCATCGGGCCTCTCGGGAAGACTCTGCACGTAATTTAAAGGAAGTTTTGCTTTGTACTTACCGTATAAGTCGAGTTTATCAGGATCGATTCCTGCTTGTTCTGCTATCTCTGTGATGGGTTTGATCTTCGCGTTTTGAGCAATCTCGATGTCAGTAAGCATGTGTGTACTCCTTTAGTAGTTTATAGTAATGCTACGATTGTATTGTAAAAGAATATCCTTTTCAATCACTGCGAAAATGATTACTGTAAGAATATTCCGCCAAAAAGCCGTCAAATCCGCAGTTTTGTGCCGAACCACTATATTTTGTAGAAACCTTGGTGTTTTTTTACTAAATGTTGTGTTTTTCGTTGACAACTTATCAAGGAAATGTTAGTATTGGCGCAATTGGTAATATTTCCGTAATGTTCCTTTAAGGCGTATGAAATATTTAATTATTTAAGCTCCGGGCGGGGGGAAAACAAATGATTATTAGTTCTGATTTGAATAAGTGCAAGGCTATGTTCGAGGAACTCATCGGCAAGCGCATCGTTTGCAAGACCAATGGCGGCCGCAAGAGGATCATTACATATATTGGCACTGTTGAGCACTGCTATCCCAACGTATTTACTATTCGCTGCAACAACGAGGCAGGCAAGCAGTCCATCGTATCCTTCTCATACATCGACGTTCTCACAAGAACCGTAAGAGTAGGCATCATGCCGGAGAAGGCACAGGAAGAAGTAGCAGTCTGATTCCTGTACAGATTAGGAATAACAAGACGCTGTCAGAACTGACCATTCAGATTTGATGGCGCCTTTTTTATTGGGTTTTTGAAGCTTGGAAATTAGGCAAATGCCTTATTTGCTTTTATTTGCGCCCGGTTTATTGTAAAATTTGATTAGATAAAAAGTATCGTTCAAAGATTTATTTGGAGCTACTTATGGAATCTTATGAGATAACAGCCTATGCGAAGTTAAATCTCTTCTTGCGTGTCCGCGGAATCCTTCCTAATGGTTATCACAGACTCTATTCGGTCATGCAGGAGATCGATCTTGCAGACAATCTGACCATCAACATATATCCCGAACGTGAGACAGGTTTTGAGATAAGGTGCATCGGCAGAAACGATATCGATCCTGACAAGAATCTCTGCAGCAAGGCAAAGGACAGATTCTTCTCATACCTCAGAAAGAAGGCAGCGACTGACCCCTCGGTCAGATACACTGTCCCTTATATTGAGATAGTACTTACAAAAGCGATCCCTTCAGAATCAGGAATGGGCGGCGGCAGCTCTGATGCGGCAGCAGTCCTCATGGTCCTCCAGGAGCACTTCGGCAATCCGTTCACGGATGAAGAACTTAATCAGCTGGCAGTTAACGTCGGTGCCGATGTTCCGTTCTTCCTCTATGGCGGCACATGCCTCTGCGAGAATGTAGGTGAAGAGATAAGACATCTTGAGTCCCTTGCAGGCATCCCGCTGCTTATAGTTAAACCTTCGAAGGGCGTTTCTACTCCCGAATGTTTCCGTGCCATAGACAGCAAGCCTCTGCCCGAGTTTGACGAAGAACGTTATTCTGCTTTTATCAATAACCTTAACAACGAAGACAAAACACCTCTTGTAAGATTCCTTGAAGGATCTGACCTTCTTACGAACGACCTTGAGATGCCTTCGGTTGAGAGTGTTCCCGAGATAAAGAAGGCGATCGATCTTCTTCTTGAGACCGGTGCAAAATACAGCCGCATGACAGGTTCAGGCAGTGCCGTTTTCGCAATGTATGACAGCGAAGAGGCAAGAGATGCCGCTTATAAGAACATCAAGGAAAGCCCGGAAATATCCGGCTGTGACGTGTTTGTCGCCAATACGATCTGATTCTTTTTACAGACTATAACGGTTATCAAATAACGGCTTTCTTGGCCGTTATTTTTCTTTCCTTGTTATACCTGACTATCGTAACGATAATGATCACGGTAAATATGGCTACTGCAAGGACCAAAGGCGTGAATGCAAGACAGAAATTTATGAGCCTTGTCGTGTCATCCGGGAACATTCTGCTTTTGGCTTCATCTGTTGCATAGCTGAAAGCATTGCCGAATGCTCTGCCGGGTTCAACGCCGTTTTTCAGATCTGCATTAAGAGTTTTGCTGAATTTTCTTAAGGCTGAAAACGATATTATCGCTCTCGTGTTTCTGCCGCGCAGTGCATGCCAAGTATAGTCAGAATCCGTAAGCTGTCCCTGAACTGCCATATCTGCTTTATCTTTTGGAACAGAGCATACGAGTACTATGTAACAATTGCCTGCAAACTCTCCCGGAATCGTCTCGTAAGCATAGGATTCCGCACTGCGGAAACTGCCTTTCCAGTCTTCGTCATAAACCGTATAGACGACGGGGCAGATGCCTGTCAGATCATAGTACTGTGTAAGAGTAGTCTGAAGAGCGTCTTCGTCTTCAATGATTCCCGCATTATCGTAAATGACAGGTATGACGCGGTCAGCACCCGTGAGTTTTAACGGAGTGGAAGAATGAAGACTTAATGCTATTAAGAAGGTTAATGTGACGGTAACGATCGCGACTGCGATTATGGATTTCAGAGTTGTTCCAAGCAGCTTGGATTGTTCTCCGATATAATCGTCTGTTCCGTCGTTGGTTTTCTTGTCGAGCTGACGGCCGACAACTGCGTAATAGCGTTCTCTTCCAAGAAAATGGAATTTCCCGCTGTTCTTGTTTTCTGCGGATGAACGTGACATATGAATTCTCCCTTATCCCCAAGATCTTATTTCTAAGATCAGCCAAAACTTATCCCAATTAAATTATATAGATTTCCCGTGGGGTTTTCCATATAAATCGTACCGGAACGCCCGAAAACAGTGCGTTACGGTCAGAAGGAAGTGTTGGCGAAAAGGCCTCTCATATAGCCTCTGGAGTTCTCGGAATCGATCAGTTCAAATCCGCGTTTGCCGTAGAAGTCGACCATGTTGTCGTTACATGCTGCCGAGTGGAGCAGTATCAGATCAGCTCCTGATTCCTTTGCTTTGCCGATAGCCATGGTAATGAGATCTATTCCAAGACCTGTCTTTCTTAATTGCTGTTTGACTGCAAATCTTGAGATATAGGAGCAGCTTTTCGAATCCTTCAAAACTTCATATGTCTTGTCAGAGAAGTTATAGACCAGGGGATTGGGAACGTCTTTGATGCAGATCGAGCCGACGATCTCATCTTCTTTTACTGCGATAAGACAGGTCTGGCGTTCTATTCTGTCGGCAACGCTCTCGATGCTCTCGGTCATGGCTTCGAGCATCGTAGAGGATATACCAGAATCCGCGCAATAAGTAAGCATCGCGCTTCTTAAGAGGCGCGATACTCCGGGTGCGTCAGCGACGCTTGCAATTCTTATTACGGGACTGTTCTTCATCAGTTGAGGAAGCAGTTTACGAGGATTGCCTTGTGGGCATGAAGTCTGTTCTCAGCCTCATCGAAAACAACGCTCTGAGGTCCGTCGATGACATCTTCTGTTACTTCATATCCGCGGTAAGCAGGCAGGCAGTGCATGAAGATCGCATCTGAATGAGCAACGCCCATGAGCTTGGAGTTGACCTGATAGTTCTTGAAGATCTCAACCCTTTTAGCCTTCTCGGCTTCCTGACCCATTGATGTCCATGTATCTGTGTAGATAACGTCAGCGCCTTCAGCTGCTTCAAAAGGATCTTCTGTCATGACGATCTTTGAACCTGTAACCTTTGCGTCTTCGTTAGCTTCGATAACGTACTTCTCAGGGCAAGTGTAGTCCTTGGGGCTTGCAACTGAGATGTCCATTCCTGCCTTTGCACAGGCGTGAAGAAGTGAATTAGCCATGTTGTTACCGTCGCCCAAGTAAGCGAGCTTCAAGCCTTTAAGTGCGCCCTTGTGCTCCTTTATAGTAAGGAGGTCAGCCAATACCTGTGTAGGATGCTGGTCGTCTGTAAGACCGTTGATTACAGGGATCTTGCCGTAATTTGCGAGGTCTTCAACGTCCTGATGCTTGAAGGTCCTGATCATGATGCCGTCAACCATTCCGGAGAGAACATTAGCCGTATCGTAGATGGTCTCGCCTCTGCCGATCTGGATGTCGTTGTTGCTTAAGAAAAGTGCCTGGCCGCCTAACTGATACATACCTACTTCGAAGGAAACTCTCGTTCTTGTGGAAGACTTTGTGAAGATCATGGCAAGTGACTTGCCGCTGAGCAGGTGATGCTCGATGCCGGCCTTTGTCTTAGCCTTGAGATCTACTGCAACGTCTAGGAGATAATCGAGATCTTCGAATGATACGTCCCTGTGGAAATCTATATAGTGCTTCATTATTGTTACTCCTTGATCCTTATATTCCTTTTATAAATCAATCTTCTTCGTCATCTGACGGTTCGGCGGGCTTCTTGTCCTCCAATGCCAATGTGTCGAGTTTGTCGATCTTGGCGTTCGTTACCTTCGCAGCGCTCTCCTTGACCTGATTTTTAGAAGGGAATGCGCCTTTGATCTTATCGAAAACATTCTTGGGACCTGACACGTTCTTTAAAATTTTATCGAGAGCCTTAATGAACGATCCTGCCTGCTGCTTGGTGATGATGAGAGGAGGCGCAAGCCTAATCGTTGATTTGCCGATCGCGCTTACGAGGAATCCCATAGTCATGAGCTGTTCGCGCATTCCCTGGGCAGTGATGGTGTCATCGAATTCGATGCCGATGAGAAGGCCCATGCCTCTTACCGAACGGATGCAGTTGTATTTAGCTCTCAGCTTGTTTAACTTATCGAAGAGATCATCGCTGACATCTCTTACGTTATCGATGATGCCCTGTTCCTCGAATACTTCCATAACGGCATTTCCTGCTGCGCATGCTAATGGGTTGCCGCCAAATGTGGATCCGTGGTCTCCTACCTTAAATCCTGTTGCAACTTCGTTAGTGCAGCACATAGCTCCGATCGGAACACCGCCGCCCAAGCCCTTTGCGAGTGTCATGATGTCAGGCGTTACGCCGTAGTTCTGATAGCAGAACATCTTGCCCGTACGTCCGACGCCTGTCTGCACTTCGTCGAAGATAAGAAGGATGCCCTTTTCCTGACAGAGCTTTTTAACTCCAAGGATGTACTCCTTGTCTGCGGGGTGAACACCGCTCTCGCCCTGGATGAGTTCGAGCATGACCGCTGCCGTACGCGGATTAACCGCATCGGTCATTGCATCGATGTCGTTAAAGGGAACGTGAACGAATCCCGGAACGTTGGGTGCGAACGGCTTGGAGAATTTCTCCTGGCCTGTTGCAGCGATGGTGCCCATTGTTCTTCCGTGGAAGCTCATGTCTGCCGTGATGATCTCGTACTTGTTTACACTCTTATAATAGAAGTAACTTCTTGCGAGCTTGATGGCTGCTTCGTTGGCTTCTGCGCCTGAATTGCAGAAGAACACCTTGTCTGCAAAGCTGGAGCGGCAGATCCTGTAAGCGAGCTCTGACTTCTGCGGGATGTGATAGTAGTTGCTGACATGAATGATGTCTTTTGCCTGCTTTGAGATGGCAGAGACGAGCTTGGGGTTACCGTAACCTAAGCAGTTGACGGCGATGCCTCCGATCATGTCAAGATATTTTCTGCCTTCCGTATCGTAAACATAGCAGCCCTTGCCCTTTGTGATGGCAATCGGCAGGAGTGAGAACACCTGCAGGCAGTAATTCTGGTCGTAATCCCTGATGAGGGCGAAATCATTTTCTATACTCATAATGCTCTTTCTTCTCCTTTACTATCATTGTTCCGATACCGTTCTTGGTAAATGTCTCTAAGATTATCGAGTGAGGGATCCTGCCGTCAATAATGTGTGCCCGGTCAACGCCGCGGAGCACGGTATCAAGGCATCCCTCGATCTTTGGTATCATGCCTCCGCTGATGATCCCTTCTTCAACAAGATCCTTTATATCATTCTGGTCGAGAACGGGAATGATGTAGTCGCTGCCGTCTTCAAGCTTTCTTAATACTCCGCCTACATCAGTCAGCGTGATGAGCTTCGAAGCGCCCAGAGCTACTGCAACTTCAGCTGCAACTGTATCTGCGTTGATGTTGTAGCTCTCGCCGTTCCTGCCTACGCCGATAGGTGCGATGACGGGGATATATTCGTCGTTTGCAAGCATCGAGATGACCTTCGTGTTGATCTTCTTGATCCTGCCTACAAAACCGATATCGATCTGGTTGCCCTCTGCATCTTCAGTCATCTTCTCAGCCTCGATGAGGTTGCCGTCGATGCCGGAGATACCGATCGCTTTTGCGCCCTTGCCGCAGAGAGTGGATACGATATCCTTGTTAGTCTTACCGATGAGAACCATCTGTGCGTAGCCCATTGTCTCATCATCCGTATATCTCAGGCCGTTGACGAAGTGGGACTCCTTGTTGACCTTCTTGAGCATGTCGCTGATGTCGGGACCGCCGCCGTGTACGATCACGGGGTTGATGCCGATGTACTTAAGAAGTGTGATGTCGTCCATAACGGACTGCTTCAGGTCTTCGTTGATCATGGCATTTCCGCCGTACTTGATGACGAATGTCTGACCGCGCATCTTCCTGATATAAGGAAGTGACTCGATAAGGATCGAAGCCCTGTCCACGTTATTTTTCATGTCACCCGTGATTACGGGATTTTCTTTCTGTCCTGCCATATCAGATACCTCTTACGATATTCTTAAGTCCTGTTGTCTCCGGGAGTCCGAACATTACATTCGCTGCCTGGATCGCCTGGAGAGCTGCGCCTTTGCCGAGATTGTCCTGTGCCGAGAAGAGCTTGATCATTCCCGTATCGGGATCGAAAACCCCGTTTACATCGATGTAGTTAGAGCCTGCTACGGCCTTAACATCGGGAAGTGTCTTTCCGGGGAGAACTCTTACAAAGGTCTCGTCCTTATAAAAATCATTATATATAGCGTTGATCTTCTCTGATGATACATCCCCGAAAGCCTCAGTAGGCTTAACGTAGATGGTTGCGAGCATTCCGCGCTTGAAGGGAGCCAAGTGAGGAGTGAACGTGACCTTGATGTCCCCCGGGTTCTTTCCTGCGAGGAAAGAGCACTGCTCTGATATCTCTGTCGTGTGTCTGTGTCCGACAGCTCCGTAAGGCTTGAATGCTTCGTCTGTCTCGCAGAATGCATATGCAAGATCAGCTTTTCTTCCTGCTCCGCTTACACCTGATATGGCATCGATGATGATGGAATCCTCGTCTATCAGGTGATTTTTGAGGAACGGTGCCAGTGCGATGAGTGAGCACGTCGGATAACATCCGGGATTTGCAACGAGCTGAGCTTCCTTAAGCTGATTCCTGTAGAACTCCGGGATACCGTAAACTGCCTGCTCCAGAAGTTCCGGATTAGGATGAGTAAGCTTATAAGACTTCTCATATGTAGCAAGATCCTTATATCTGAAGTCTCCGCTGTGATCGATAACTTTTGCTCCTGCCTTAAGGATCTCAGGTACGACCTTTGCGGATACGCCGTGGGGAAGAGCTGTGATAACAAGATCGGAATCCTCAGCGACTTCGCCGTAAGGAAGCTCTTCGCAGACAACATCAACGATGCCTCTGAATTCGGGATAGATCTCCGAATAGGGCTTGCCTGCAAAAGTCTGACTTGTAAGGTGTCGGAATCTGAAGCAGGGATGATTTGCAAAACCTCTTACGAGTTCCGCACCGACATACCCGGTTGATCCGATAATAGATACATACTTCAAAGATTCTTCATTTGCCATTTTTAAGCCTCCGGTCAGGGCACATCTGATAATGCCCTTATGTTAGTTTATGCAATATAATGCATAAAAATTCAAAAGTCAATATATTAATTACATATTTAAATACGGGGCATTCAATTGGCATATTAACTCAAAAGAGCGGCCGGGAGCTGAATCAGTGGCCAATAGTAATTAAATAGTAATAATACAGAAGGGTATTTCAGTGGTCGAAAAGGTATTTTGCACAATGCCCAAAAAGCCCAAAAAAGCCCTAAATCATTGAATTTGCCTCTTTTTCTTGTACAACACACACAAAACTAACAGGGGTTATTTGATATATTTGCCAAGCAACCCAAAATACTATGCCAAATTACTTAAATTATTTTTGGTGAGAGTGTCATATAGTATTGAATTTTGTGTTTTGATACTATTCTCGTAGTTATCAAGCCCTCTTTGGGTGGGCACAATTTGGAGGTTAATTAGATATGGCAAGTTTATCTTTCCAGCACGTTTACAAGAAGTATGAGGGCGGCGTTGTTGCAGTTTCAGATTTCAATCTTGATGTTGCAGATAAGGAATTCGTTATCCTCGTAGGACCTTCAGGATGCGGTAAGTCTACAACACTTCGTATGCTCGCAGGCCTTGAAGATATTTCAGAAGGTGAGATTTATATTGACGATCGTTGCGTAAACGACGTACTCCCTAAGGACAGAGACATCGCAATGGTTTTCCAGAACTACGCTCTCTATCCTCACATGTCAGTTCGTGACAACATGGCATTCGCATTGAAGCTCAGAAAGATGCCTAAGGATGAGATCAACCGTCGTGTTCAGGAAGCAGCTAAGATCCTTGAGATTGAGCACCTGCTTGACAGAAAGCCTAAGGCTCTCTCCGGTGGTCAGCGTCAGAGAGTTGCTCTCGGTCGTGCTATCGTACGTGACCCTAAGGTATTCCTCATGGACGAGCCTCTCTCCAACTTGGACGCTAAGCTCCGTGTACAGATGCGTGTCGAGATCACAAAGCTTCACCATAGACTTAAGACAACATTCGTTTACGTTACACACGACCAGACAGAGGCTATGACCATGGGTACCAGAATCGTCGTTATGAAGGACGGTTTCATCCAGCAGGTTGACTCTCCTACGGAGCTTAGCGTCGAGGTTTGAAAGAGGCTCGTCCATGAGGAAGACCTTAGGGTCACGTACGATAGCACGGCCGAGAGCAACTCTCTGACGCTGACCACCGGAGAGAGCCTTAGGCTTT
>JAILHX010000071.1 GCA_024695565.1 Saccharofermentans sp.
TTACCCTTGTTCTGAAGCTCATCAGAAACAACCTCGATGAAAGCCTTAACTGCAGCGTCAGCATCCTTCTTGGAGATGTCAGCCTTTACAGCGATAGCATCAACTAATTCCTGTCTGTTCATTATTAAATCCTCCCTGAATATGGGTTAATTACTTTGTCTGACGGCCTTTGACCGCCGACAATGTCGATATTATAAAGTTCTTTGATATTAAAAACAAGAGAATTTGAGGCTTTTTTGGGTATTTTTTTGCCAAAAAGCCCTATTTATAGGGATTTCAGGGGAATCGTGCATACAGGTGTTGACACTTTGAGGAGTGTTTGATATTATTTGCTCAAATGAACATATGAACAATTATTCATATGTTAACTAAGGAGAAGCAATATGCCTCATAATCACGAAGATTTACTGAAAGCTGTTAAGGCTGATATGCCCAAAGATGAGCTTTTGCAGGACCTGGGCGACCTTTTTAAGATTTTCGGCGACACAACAAGGATCAAGATCATGTTTGCATTATATGAAGATGAGATGTGCGTTTGTGCTATTGCTGATCTTCTTGGCATGACCCAGTCAGCTATCTCACACCAGCTGAAGGTCCTTAAGGCTGCCAATCTCGTTAATAACAGAAGAGAAGGTAAGACGATTTATTACAGTCTGGCGGATGAACATGTCAAATCAATAATTGCTCAGGGATATGAGCACATTACAGAGTAATCAAAAAAGATAGGAGATAAAAACATGAAGAAGACATTTGAATTAGAAGATCTCGATTGCGCTAACTGCGCATTGAAGATGCAGGAAGCGATCCTTAAGATCCCCGGTGTTCAGAACTGCGAAGTAAGCTTCATCAAGCAGAAGATGACGATCGAAGCTGATGATGCAGAGTTCGACAAGATCGTTAAGCAGGCTGTTAAGGCTATCGCAAAGGTTGAACCCGACTGCACAGTATTACTGTAATTGACTATGCCGCAGCTAATGAGCTGCGGCTTATTTAAGGAAATGGAATTATGAAGTATAAATTGACGCGCAAACAAAAGAAGATGCTTATTAGAATAATAATCGCCGTTGCTTTATTGGCGGTATTTGCCGTAATACTGCATTTTATTGAGCTTCCATGGTGGGCAGAGCTCGTCATTTATGCCATTCCATATGTAATTGCCGGATATGATGTGCTTAAAACGGCATTTGTCAATCTCATCCATGGTCAGATATTCGATGAGAAGTTCTTGATGATGGTAGCTACCGTCGGTGCATTTGCAACGGGTGAATACCCTGAAGCATCTTTTGTTATGCTCTTTTACCAGGTTGGTGAGTTATTCCAGAGTATTGCTGTCGGCAGATCGAGAAAGTCCATTGCAAAGCTCATGGACATAAGACCTGACAGTGCAACCGTAATAAGAGACGGCGAAGAGATCGAAGTATCGCCTGATGAAGTTGAGGTAGGAGAGACGATTGTTGTTAAACCCGGTGAGAAGATTCCTTTGGACGGTGTCATAATCGAAGGTGTGAGCTCAGTTAACCAGGCAGCTCTTACAGGTGAATCTGCACCGGTAGATAAAGCATTCAGTGATAACGTCATTTCCGGAACCCTTAACCTTACAGGTGTTATTAAGGTAAGAACAACTTCTGAATTCGGACAGAGCACCGTATCGAAGATATTAGAGCTTGTCGAGAACGCATCTGACAAGAAGGCAAAAGTTGAGAGTTTCATTACGAAGTTTGCAAGATATTACACTCCTGCTGTTGTAATCGCTGCTTTGCTTCTTGCAGTCATTCCGCCGATTTTCCTTGGCATTGGCAGCTGGGAGATCTGGAAGATGTGGCTTACGAGAGCCTGCGTATTCCTGGTAGTTTCCTGCCCCTGTGCACTGGTCGTATCTGTTCCGCTTTCTTTCTTCGGCGGTATCGGCGGCGCTTCCAAAGACGGTATCCTCATCAAAGGTGCCGGTTACATGGAAGTATTGTCCAAGATCGACACTGTTGTGTTCGATAAGACGGGAACGCTTACGAAGGGCGTATTTGCAGTAGATGATGTTCATCCGAATCTTATCAGCTCTGCAGAACTTCTTGATATTGCCGCATGCTGCGAGAGCTTCTCGAGCCACCCGGTCGCACAGTCGATAGTAAGGGCGCACGAAGGACATATCGATAAGTCCCTGTTAGGTGATGTCAGCGAGATCGCAGGCAAAGGCGTTAAGGCTGTTGTAGGTGGCAAAACATACTATTGCGGTAACGGACAGCTCATGCAGATCTGCGGTGCAGACTGGCACGACTGCCATCTGACGGGAACGATAATCCACGTTGCCAGAGAAGATGACGGCAAAGTAGATTACTTAGGTCATATCGTCATTAACGATCAGATAAAGGAAGATTCAGAGGCCGCAATTAAGGAACTTAAGAATGTCGGAGTTAAGCGTCTTGTGATGCTCACGGGTGATAAGAAGAGCGTTGCTGAGAATGTTGCAGACAAGCTCGGATTAACAGGCTTTTTTGCCGAACTTCTGCCTGCTGACAAGGTAACCAAAGTTGAAGAATTATTGGCTTCGGAGAAGGGAAGACTGGCATTTGTCGGTGACGGAATAAATGATGCACCTGTACTCATGCGTGCAGACTGCGGAATTGCAATGGGAGCAATGGGTTCTGATGCTGCTATCGAATCTGCGGATGTTGTCCTTATGGATGACAAGCCGTCGAAAATCGCCAGTGCCGTAAAGATATCCAGAAAGACTATGGCTGTCGTTTGGGAGAACATTATTTTCGCGCTCGGCGTAAAAGCCGTGATCCTTATACTCGGAGCCCTTGGTATTGCAAATATGTGGCTTGCGGTATTCGGTGATGTAGGTGTTCTCATCATCGCCATCCTCAATGCTTTGAGATGCATGAGAAAGCTTAAGAATTAAGTGATAGTGAGGGACTGATATGTTTTGGGATAAGATATCGCCTCTGTATGATATTTTCGAGAATGTTTATAACCGCAAAGTGTATAAGGGAACAGGACTTAAGGTTGCCGAATTTATCAGCGGTTCTGATAACGTTCTTGAATGTGCATGCGGCACAGGCGCTATAAGTGTCTCGATTGCAGATAAATGCAGACAACTCACTGCAACTGATTATGCTGAAGGAATGCTTAAGCGCGCTGCGAGAAAATGCAGAAAATACAATAACGTCTCGTTCCGCAAAGAGGACATCACGAATATTCAGTGTGAAGACGGAGCATACGATAAAGTGGTAGCAGGCAATGTGATCCATCTGCTGCCCGAACCGGATAAAGCTCTTAAGGAACTTGAACGTGTAGTAAGACCCGGAGGGAAGATCATTATCCCTACTTACATAAACAAGCAGAAGAATACTTCTTCAAAAGCCGTGAAATTCATTGAGTTTCTCGGGGCCGAATTCAAAAGGCAGTTTGACCTCGATGCATATAGGAAGTTCTTTGCTGACATGGGTTATAAAGACGTTCAGTATTATGTGGTTGAAGGCAGGATGCCCTGCGCTGTTGCGGTTTTCACAAGGAAATGAATAGTTAGGGGTATAATAGACAAAAACCAATTGGAAGTTGCAGTCTATTATGTTCGACCCTAAGACAAACCGTTATCCGTATCCGGAACTTACCGACAAGCATTATCTCGAGATCCATAAGGACCGCGGTTTTGTATTCGATACAAAGTATCCTTATATCGATAAGTCCGGCCGGTTCAGGTTCAAGCAGAAGATGGCAAGGCTCCTTCTTAATGTCGTTGTATTTCCTCTTGCAACGATCCGTCTGGGTCTCAAGATCGAAGGGCGGGAGAATCTGAAAAAACATAAAAACATTATCGATGACGGCGTGATCTCGGTATGTAATCACGTTCATATGTGGGACTATATAGCGATAATGAGAGGGATCCGTCCCGTAAAGCCCAATCTTCTTGCATGGGATAAGAATATCAACGGTGAGAACGGCACACTTATCAGAATGGTCGGCGGTATTCCGATCCCTGAGAAAACAGTTGCGGGACAAAAGACTTTCCTCAAAGCCATAAGCAGCCTTTTGAACGAAGATCACGGATGGCTTCATATCTACGCGGAAGGCAGCATGTGGGAATACTATCAGCCTATCCGACCGTTTAAGCGTGGTGCCGCCATGATAGCCGTAAGTAACGATAAACCGATAATTCCGTTGGCTTTCTCATATCGTGAACCGTCCTGGATCAGAAAGAGCGTTTTCCATCAGCCTGGCGTATTTACCCTGCATATAGGTGAACCCATATTCCCGGATAGATCATTAAAGCCCAAAGACCGTGAGAAAGACCTTACGATACGCGCAAATCAAGCGGTCTGCGCTCTTGCGGGGATCGATCCGGATAAGAACATCTACGAACCGGTATTTAACGATTCCAGGAGAATAGATTACTATACTGATACATACGGAGTCGGATACAAAGGCTCGTGGTAATTCATAAGGGAAGGATAACAAAATGAAGATCGGAATAATCGGATACGGCAGCATGGGAAAGATGCTGCTCTGGAAGTTCTCGGAAGCAGGAAACATTGATAAACAGGACCTTTTGGTCTCTAACAGGACAAAAGAAAAACTGGAAGAAACAAAAGCTGCTGCGACCATTTCTGACAGCCGCAGGTTAGCTTCAGAAGCAGATATCATCTTTGTCTGCGTCCGTCCTTCTGATCTGAAACAGGTGTTAGAAGAGATCAGGGATGACATAAGAAGTGATGCGCTGCTGGTCTCGTTGAACGGGAGCATTTCTTTTGATTCGATAAATAAGATCGTAAGAGGAAAAACAGCAAAAGTCATTCCGAGTCTTACGGCTGAGATCGGCCGTTCGCAGACACTGGTATGTTTTGACAGTAATGTTTCTGACAGCGATAAAGCAGCTCTTAAAGACCTCCTTACAAGCATCGGTGATGTTATCGAACTGCCCGAAAAAGAGATGGGCATGGGATCAGAATTAGTCAGCTGCATGCCGGGCTTTATCGCATCGATCTTCGATGTTATCTGCACGTCCGCAGAAGGCCATACTTCAATACCCAAAGAACAGATCGTGAAGATGGTCCTTAACACCATGAGTGCTACAGGCGATCTGATGCTCCAAAAGGGCATGACGTTTGAAGATGTAGTAACGAGAGTTGCTACCAAGGGCGGCATAACCGAAGAGGGAACAAAGGTAGTTTACGAGAAGTTCCCTGAGACGGCAGATGAACTCTTCGAGAAGACTCTGGAGAAGAGACGTATTACTACTGAAAATGCGGAGAAGAGTTTCTGATATGACGACGATGGGTGCAGATTCGAGAAATATATTTAGAATAAATCTATAAAAACTGCGGTTGAAGCCAGCCGCAGTTTTTGTTTAAGGACAACTTTCTTAACCTTGTGCCAAAACCGGCCCAAAATCGTTGTGCCAAAATCAACAAGTGTCCTATTAATCGCTTTGAAAAATCATTTTTTAACCGTAAAATTTAGGCAGAAAAGATTTTCGAGGATTAGTTATGATCAGATTTAAGACTTATAGTGTAATAAGACCTGTATCACGTGAAGTAATCGAAGATGCGTTAAGGAATACCAACGGTAAGGACATCCTCTTCGTTGCGCCTGAGTTTTCCAAGGCACAGATCGAACGTGAAGTGCTTGCGTATAAGGAACAGGGTTCGAAGGGCGATGGCAGGATCCATACGGAAGAAGGCGACCTTACGCTCTCTGCATCTCTTGTATCTGGAGACGTCTTAAGTTTCAGGAAGCTTGCAGGCAATATCCTTGACGACCTTGGAACCAACTATGTTTCCGAGGGCGGGGAGATAATGCTCCGCAATGCGATCTATAACATACTTGCCAACAATAAGAATAAGCTGAATGCATTCGGAACATTGTCTTCTAGGATAGACTACATCAACATGATGATCGCGCTTCTCGGTGACTTCTCCAGATACGGAGTAGGTATCGATGATATCGATCAGGCGATAAAGACTCTTGATAATCCCGGATCGTCAGTGCCGTTCCTGAATAAGCTCAAAGACCTTCATCTCATAATGGATGAATTAGAGCAGTTGAATGCCAAGTTTGGTCTTAACCTTCTGCGTGAACCGATTGCACTCGCATGTGATAAGCTTGCAAAAGCAGATCCGAAGAACCTGTCTTCCAGGCGCGCCAGTGGGCTTGCAAACACCCTTAATTCCAAGATCGTTTTTATCGGCTTCGGTTCAACGCGTATGCTTACTCCGAAGGAGATAAGACTTGTATCTCTGTTATCCGAATTAGGATGCGATATCGAGTTTAATGTTATCGTCGGAAAAGCAGATTCACAGTTCTCGTCCGTTTATAAAAACGGTGAAGATTTCCGTGCCATGCTCGAGGCGTTGGGCGCTTCCGGTTCGGCTCTGGCAGTCCAGGATACTGACGACCCCATAAGCCTTATAGTTAAGGCATTTGCAACTGATATCAAGCCTGACGGGATCGATGCGCAGGATAAGATCAGACTTGCTGAACTCTCAGGCATCGATGACAGAGTCGGATATATCTTCAATGAGGTTATTGATCTTACCAGAAATCACGGATACAGATACCGTGACATAAGGATCGTATGCTGCAACGAAGACATAATTCCCAGAATGAGGAGCACTGCCGAGATTTATGGCCTTGATATCTTCATTGACCGTAAGATCGCTTTAGGCGGAACGGTCGTTCCTTACATGATGCAGATCCTTCTAGAGCTCCCGAGAGCAGGTTATACTTTGGAGCTCATCATGAAGGCTATGCGCTCAGGGCTTCTCAGGATCCCGCCTTACATTGCCGACAGCTTCGAGAATTACTGTTATGCCAGGAATATCACTGATGCAGGCAGACTTTTTGATGAGAATGCTTATGTTGATACGGACGACGGTGAGCACAAGAAGAAGTACAGACTCTGGATAATCGAGGGCACTGTTCCGGGCATTAAGGAAGGTTTTGTCGATAGCGGTAAGTTCTTCTGCGAATATGTCGTAAAGAGATCCTTGATCCCGTTAAGGCAGGCTTGTGAATCGATCTATAAGGAGAAGACGCTGTCAGGCAAGGCACGTAAGAGCCTTGAATTCTTCAACAGCATGAGAGGCTTTATCGAGCCTCTAAGAGATGAGTTTATTGCCAGAGGAGATGATGCTGCAGCAGTTGCATTGGTAAGAGGTTATGACGAACTTATCGGTCTTCTTATGTGTTCGACACATGAGATGAATAACTGTGAGATAAGCCAGAAGGACTTTCTCACAATGGTCAGGACTGACATGAGGAACCGCACCGAAGGAACCATTCCGCTTAAGGTGGATTCGATTGAGATAACCACTCCCGAACATGCTTTTGTTACACCGTGCAAGGTTTTGTTTATCATAGGCGCACAGAAGGATAATTTCCCTTACATGAGAATGAGGGAAGGCCTGTTAAGCAGCTTGGAACTTAAGAACTTATCCAATGCATCTGAGAGTATCGAACTTCCCGATAAAGCGCAGAGTAAGATGAGGGAAGAGTTCGTTACTGCCTGTCTGCTGCTTGGTGCCGCTGCCGATCTGATCTACATGGTTCATGAATACGGCAAGCCGAAGAGCAGGGTCTTCGAATATCTTGAAGCGTGTGCAAAACCGCAGTTCCATATCGTTAATACATTCAAGAATCCCATCGCGGGCGAGACAATCAAGTTCAGACATAATTATGAGGATGCGAAGATTCCTGCTGATGTTATGTCAAGGCTCCTTACCGTTAAGAAGGAAGACGGAACAACCGGTAAGGCTATATATGCCAGTGTTTCTTCTATCGAAGGATTCAGGCAGTGTGCTTTCCAGTCCATGATGCAGAGGCAGCTTCGTATCGAGCCGAGAGAAGACAACACCAAGATCCAGCCCAATTCCTTCGGAAGCCTTATTCACGGCATGTTTGAAGCTGCATACAGAGCATTAAGAGAAGCAAGTGACAAAGATCCTGCCAAGTTCAGGCAGATAGCAGAGGTCCTTTTGAAGGAGCAGGATAAGTACGATCAGTTCGCGGATATCTGTCTTAAGAGTTCCGTATCTTCCAGAGCCTCATTCGGATCTGTAGATAAGGAAGGTAATCCCAAGGACAAGGTATTCGAGATGGATACATGTGCCAAGCTCAGAAGGATGTTCTCGAAGATGTTCAGAGATGTTCTTACTGACTCCGTAAATACGGGATTTGTCCCGGAGGGCGTGGAAGAAAAGATAGGCAGCGGCGAACTCGTACTCGATATTCCTTATGAAGGTATCGATCTTAAGTTCAGCGGCTTTATCGACAGATACGACCGCCGCGTGGATGAAGCAAATAAGATACACCTGAGGACTATCGATTATAAGAGTGGTGACAAAGCTGTTGATTCTTCGGAACTCCTGAACGGAACACAGATCCAGCTTCCTGCATATTCCGGTGCGATCCTCGATAAGCATTCAAAAGAAGGTGATGCCGTTATCGACGATTACGGCTATGTACTGGTAGGACTCAAAGCAAGTGATGACGGTACTCCCATCGAATGTCTTCCCAAGCTTGCAGGATACGATGATGAAGCGATGAGGATAGCGATCGATTATTCGAAGCACATTATCAAGGAGAGCATTGACCAGATAGCTGACGGTAAGGCTGATGCTGTTACTGCCGAACCGAAGCTCAAGCTCTGCAGCTACTGCAGTTACAAGGGTTATTGCGGCAACGATCCGACGAGTCCCAAGTCAAGACAGCAGATCGATCTTAGCAGCAGGGGCAAGTACGGCGCCATGGTCGATGCGTGCGAGAAATTCGCCGAGCCTACCAAGTCCGGCAAACAGAGAAAAGATCCCGGATACGACGGAATTACCAAGAAGATAGGTGCAGACCAGAGCATGAGCAAGGCTGACAGGAAAGCGATCCTTGCCATGAAGGACATACTCGAGAACAAAGATAGAAAGAATGACGGAAAGGAGGAGTAAGTTATGAAGTTTTCGGCTGAACAGGAAAAGATAATCAACGCGGAACTAAATAACAATCTCGTTTCCGCATCGGCAGGTTCAGGTAAGACAACGGTATTGACTGCCAGAATAGGTGATGAAGTTAAGAGCGGCACGCTCTCAGTAGACGGAATGCTCGTAGTTACGTTTACGGAAGATGCAGCATCACACATGGCTGACAAGATCGAAGAAAAATTAAGGAGCCTTCGAAATGAAGCGGTAATGGCAGGAGACAACGATAAGGCTGCCCTCCTTTCTACACAGATTGACCTTCTTCCCAACGCCTATATCCAGACGATGCACGGATTCTGTTCCCGTGTGATCAAGGAGAAGGGTTATATCTTAGAAGACGGCCCGATGGCTGACTTTACCGATCCTTCATGCAGGATCTTAAGCGAGAGCGAACAGGGTGTTCTGCTCCAGAATGCAGTGGATTATGCGATTCAGGCAATGTATGCAGAATGCGGGTCTGAAGATGATAACTTCGTAAGCTTTACCAGAAGATTCGGTGATGGCAGAAGTGACGCATCTCTTATGGGTATCGTAACCACAACATATAAGACTCTTCGAAGTCTGCCTGATTATCTCGATAAGTGCGAAGAGCTGATAAGTGCGCGCGAGAAGAGAGTTGCAGACGGCAAGATAATGTATTTCGAAGATGACAATGAGATACCCAAAGTCATCACGGAATATCTCACGAAGATCAGGGATATCATTATGGACAGTGACTTCGATTCCGTTCTTGCAAGTCACGATACATATCAGATCGTTGAAGAGTTATCCAACGAAGAATTCATAGCTGAAGTCATAAGCAGGATAAATGAGATTATCGAGGCTTATAAGACTCACAAGGGAGCGGATTTCTTCAGCTTCCTTGCGCCTCTTAAGGACCTTGCCGGTCTGAAGTATAAGACGATATTCAGAAACGCTGATTTCAGAGGTGACGATAAGCCTTTCCTGGCAATTATCTCACTCAGGCATTTTATCTCACCTGGCAGCTGGGACGGCATCAAATACGACAACGCTCTGGATCTTCCAGAAGAGTACAGCAGTCTCATCGGATTTACCGAAGAAGAGATCCTGGCAAATCAGAAGGAAGGCACAAAAGCATGCCGCGCATTTGTCGAACTTCTGAAGAAGACTGACGAGTACTATGCGAAGGTCAAAAACTCCATGCACGGCATGGATTATTCCGACCTTGAACATACCGCTCATGAGATCTTAAAGAACGATGAAGCAGCTTCTTTTTACCGCGAGAAGTTCACCGAGATATTTGTCGACGAATACCAGGACAACACCAGGCTTCAGGATGCGATCATCGCATGCTTCAACAGGAACACGGGCAACGTATTCCGTGTAGGTGATATCAAGCAGAGCATCTACAAATTCCGTTTTGCCGATCCCAAAATCTTCGGCAACAGAATGGATGATGTATTGGCAGGAAGAGAGAAGGGAAATCTCCATTTCCTTAAGGAGAATCACAGAAGCACCTGTGAGGTCCTTGCTTTCGCCAATTACGTGTTCAGGCAGATAATGAGCAGGGAAGCTTCAGAGATCGAATATGACGATACCCAGTGCCTTAGCAAAGCAGCTGAGACAAGGCACGGCGATATGCCCAGGATAATCGTGACCGATAAGAATGTTCCCGATTCTGATGACGGCGATAAGACCAAACCCGAAGTAAGGGCGGTCCTTGCAGCGGTTGAGAGCGAAGTCCGAAGATACCTGGAAGAGTGTACGAGAGTTGACGGAAGCAAGACGGAATTTAAGGATATCTGCGTTCTTACGGCATCGAATAATCAGGCTGAGAGGATCGCCAGATATCTTAACGGCTGCACCTTAAAAGACGGCAGGAAGATCGAAGCTTCGGGAAGATTTACGACTGATGTTTTCGAGGACTTGGATATTCACAGGCTTATCAACTTCCTCATCTGTCTCGGCAACGAATACAGGGATGAATATCTGGCAGGAGTAATGCTGTCTAACTACAAGTTCTCGAATTTTACGATAGGCGAGATCGCTGAGATCCAGGCATTCATCCATGAGCTTGAGGGCGCTTCCATAGAAAAGCAGCCCTTGATGCTAAGGCTCAGGGTTTACATCGATAAGTGTGACAGTGAACTGGCATTAAGAGTTAAGCATTTCGTCGATGTTTTCGACAAGATAAGAATGAGTTCGATGGTTACGGATATAGATGACATTATCGAGCTTATCTATAGAGAGACAGGCATTAAGGCGACGCTCGAAGCCAGAGAAGGTGACAGCAACAAGTTTGATGTCTTTAAGGACTGGTTGTCTGAGAGCTTCAAGCTCAGAGGTTCTGACCTTTCAGGTATCGCTGATGAACTTGAGCAGATGAAGATCCACATCAAGAAGGCTGATATCGAAGTCACTGATGCCAACAAGAACAAGATCACTACCATGACCGTTCACAAGAGTAAGGGTCTTGAATTCCCGTTCGTGATCCTGGTTGCCACAGGCGGACAGGATGAGAGGAAAGATACTCTTACGAGCATCATGTTCGACCGTGATGACGGCTTCATAACTGAAGATTACGATGCAGAGAACATCACCAGAAGCCATTCGTTCGAGCAGTATATCTACAAGATGAAGATGAGGC
This sequence comes from Saccharofermentans sp., assembly GCA_024695565.1. The sequence continues at coordinate 11,572 of JAILHX010000071.1, forward strand.
TTCAGTCCAATGCCGAGACATGCAGGCTCCTCTATGTTGCGCTTACGCGTGCAGAAGAGAATCTGTCGATAATCACGAGCTGTGATGTCGATGACAAGGCTAAGGCAAGTCCCATGAGGAAGGCTTTTGCACAGGCGATAGATTACGAAGACGAGCAGTTCGACAGAAGACATTGGCTCGCCGGAGATATGAAGCTTCCATACTGCCTTCTGAGTGCTCTTGCAAGGAGCAAAGACGGCGAGAAATTAAGGCAGATAGCTGAGACAGGAGACTTAAAGCCTTCTAATGCGGTTATTTTCAGAGACCTTGACGGCAATGAGACTAAGGGTTTTGAGGTCTGCGAACTGTCAGCGGAAGAGATCACTTCTCTTTACGAAGCACAGAAGACCCGGGCCGCACAGCATGCCGAAGAGGAAACAAAGGAAGATGCCGGCAAAGAAAAGCCTGAATTTGACAGCGACGGCAAGCTCATATTGCCTGAATATAAGTACAGTGACAGTGTGGATATCCCGTTCAAGCTGTCGGTAACGGGCATAATAGGCGACAGGAAGCCTAAAGACAATGTCCACGTTGATCTCCAGATCAAGAGCATCGATGATTTTGACAGCCCCAATGTATCGATGCTTACGGCGGCGTCGAAGGGTACTATCCTTCACAGGATCATGAGATTCATCGATTTTGAAGGCATAAGGAACGGCTCGATAACATTTGACATGGAGATCGAATCGCTGATCGATGGAGGCTATCTCAATATCTGTTCTCCGGATAATGCCAGGAAAGTCGCAAATGAGTTCAGGGACGGTATTGAAGCTTTCTGCAAAGATCCCGGATGCGGTGACGTGATCAAGAGTTTTGCAGACGGCAGCGCCCGTTCGGAGAAGCCCATCGTATTCTCAATCTATACCAACGGAACAGAAGGTGATTCCGTTCTGGTTCAGGGTATCATCGACCTTCTATACAAGACCGGCGAAGGCTATACGATCCTCGATTACAAGACTGACCGTTTAGATGGGGCAACTCCTGAAGAGCGCGCATCAGAAGCAAAAGAGAGGCATTCGTTCCAGCTCAATAACTATGCTGCCGCATGTGAAGAAGAGGGCATGAAGATCGCCCATAAGCTCTTGTATCTTGTCCGCTATGGAGAATTTGTTGAGGTTTAAGGCTTGTTCTTCTTTTTGCCTGCGTCACGGACTCTGATCGCACGGAAGAAGTCGAGCATCATCTGAGAGCATTCTTTCTCGAGAATGCCGCCTTCGAATTCGACTTTATGGTTATGTCCGTGTGACACGTCGAAAATATCATTGCAGGAGACGACTGCGCCGCTCTTGGGTTCGTAAGCTCCGAAGTAGACTTTGCGGATCCTGGACTGGATGATTGCTCCGGAACACATGGTGCAGGGCTCCAAGGTCACGTACATGTCCATGTCTTCGAGTCTCCAGTCACCGAGCTTTTTGCAGGCTTTATCAATAGCAATGACTTCGGCGTGGGCAAGGGAATTGCCTCTGGTGAGGCGGAGATTATGAGATCTCGTGAAGATCTTGCCGTCTTTTACGATGACGCAGCCTATGGGGCATTCACCGAGTTCAATAGCTTTCTCAGCTTCTTTTATAGCCTCGAGCATAAACTTCTCCTTGTCGGAAGAAGGCTTGAAATCAGGATATAACTTGGATTTGCGGCTTGGCACGGTCAGACCTCACAGTTCGGTTGTTAGGAAGAATAATACAGACGGGAAGAATGAAGTGTCAAGTGAAAGTAAAATGTGCTTGACGATTATTCATTAGCATATTATAATTAACGCTTGCTATAAGCAGAACTATGCCTGCACGAAGGGAATGCCGTTTTTACGGCTTGTTTGTACCTATGACCCTGGTTCTTTAGTTGGGCTGGAGATTTGCTTAAGGCGTTACTTTAACGAAAAAGGACGATTTTTTAATGGCAACAAAACAAGGTATGTGCAAGAACTGCGGTTCGCTGGTCATGTTCGATGACAGAGATGAGCTTTGCGAGTGCGTATTCTGCAATTGTGTTTTCCCTTCAAAAGAAGCTGCTGAGCTCCTCGAGAATCCCGACGGACACGAGTTCAAGAATGAGAAGTTCGAGAAGCAGTCAGGCGAAGGCGTTAAGCATTATTATTCCAATCCTGTAATGCCTGATGTTATCGAGAAGGCAGTTCAGAGGGACATTACATCCAAGAAGCAGTCTGATTCAGCTAAGCTTAAGCCTAACGAATTCGAGATCTCTCCAAACGATGTCAAGGCTCCCAAGAAGCTGATCATCGGTATGATAGTAGGAGGAGTACTTCTCGTCGGTATCATTCTGGCGATTGCATTCCCTCTTTATTTCAGCCGTAAATCTCTCACTGACTCAATTACGACAGATATCGATAAGGTTTTCGAGTCCGTTGAGACCGATAACTCTTATGCATCAACACAGTTTAATGTTTATGGACTTACCTGCCAGTACGTTAAGCTCGGACTTGCAGGTTCGATTACAGATGCTGATGCACAGACTCTGTATTCCAACTACTTGAGTCTCCGTTCGGAGAAGCGCGGCGATGCTTCCGGCGATGTTGAGATGTACATCTATACTCCTGACACCATTTACTTTGTCAACAAAGACGGTATGACAAAGGATGTCCAGGAGCCCGTTGAGATCGTTGAGCCCACTGAAGAGAGCAAGTAATCCTTACTGCCGTTTAGCGGCATTCGGATTTGGACAATTATTAGACAATCTATGAGGTGATCTATCAGATGACAGATTTTGAAAAAGCACTGGCACAGGCAAAGAAGATTGCAGGTAAGAACGATAACCAGATTACTGAATCAGAGTTCGAGACACTCACAGTAAACTATAAGATCGAAGCCGATGAGACGATCAATCTCAGAGCTGAACTTGAGAACAGCGGCATCATGATCAACGATCCCGATCTCGATAACGATGACACGGATGTTGATACAGACGGCGAAGACGCCAATGTCGTAGATGACTCGGTCAAGATGTATCTCAAAGAGATCGGTAAGATCGAACTTCTTGATGCAGAGCAGGAGAAAGATATCGCTCAGCGAATGGCAGCAGGTGATGAGGAAGCAAAAGAGCTCCTTATCAACTCCAACTTAAGACTCGTAGTATCTATCGCCAAGAAATACATGAACCGCGGACTCTCACTCCTGGATCTCATCCAGGAAGGAAACATCGGTCTTATTAAGGCTGTAGACAAGTTCGATTACACAAAGGGATTCAAGTTCTCAACATACGCTACATGGTGGATCCGTCAGGCTATCACCAGAGCTATCGCCGATCAGGCAAGAACGATTAGAATTCCCGTTCACATGGTTGAGACCATCAACAAGCTTACAAGAGTACAGCGTCAGCTCGTTCAGGACCTTGGCAGAGAGCCTACGACTGAAGAACTCGCTGAGGCTATGGGCATGGAAGTAGCTAAGATCAGAGAGATCCAGAAGATCTCACAGGATCCTATCTCCATCGATAAGCCGGTAGGTGAGGAAGAAGACAGCCACCTGGTTGACTTTATCTCTAACGACGAGCTTGCAGCACCTGAAGAAGAGGTTGCAAGGATCCTTCTGAAGGAAGATCTGATCCAGGCTCTTAATGGTCTTACAGACAGAGAAAGAAGAGTTATTGAGTTGAGATTCGGTCTTAAGGACGGCGTTCCGATGACTTTGGAGCAGGTTGGTAAGAAGCTCGGAGTTACTCGTGAGCGTATCAGACAGATCGAAGCCAAGGCTATCAGAAAGCTCAACAGATCACCTAAGTCTAAGAAGCTCGAAGGTTATTCCGACTGATACGATAAGTGCTTTTAGAGCGCTTTCGATACGGGAACAGATAAAGTGGCAGACCGCAGGTTATATTCATTTTACAGAGGACTATTTACAGGGGACGTTTTGAATTTTTCGAAGCGTTCCCCTTTTGTCAAGGAGATCATGTTCGAGAGGATCTATCCTTCGAAGATAATCCTTCCGATGAAGATGCACTATGGCGTCCCCGCAAAGCCTGTTGTTAAGGTCGACGACTATGTCCGTATAGGTCAGTGCGTCGGTATGCCCGAGAAGGGTTCATTCTCGGTTCCCGTACACAGCGGGATCTCAGGTAAGGTAACTGATATCTCGGAGATAGTCCTTCCGAACGGTATCAGGACTCCTGCGGTTACAATAGTCAGCGACATGAAGAGGGCAAGGCTTGAATCCGTCAAGCCGAGATCAGGTTTCTCACTCTCTGCAAAAGAAGCTATAGGTATCATCAGAGATGCCGGCATCTGCGGTATGGGCGGTGAGGGTATCCCTACAGCCGCTAAACTCAGAAGAGCCAGGACTGAAGCTGTTCAGGACTTTCTGGTAAACTGCCTTCAGAGTGAGCCTTATTCGACATCTGACCTCGTAGCCATAACAGAATATCCCGATTATGTGGTTCTGGGCTCATGTGCGTGCGCCAGGGCGGTCGGAGCTTCAAAATGCATATTTCTTATATCCGAGAACAGAAAAGAGCAGAGACAGGCTCTTGCCAATTCCATAGAGAAGATCAGGAATGAATTCAAGGACCTGACATTCGATATCAAGCTCTTCAGAGAGCGTTTCCCCCAGGGATACTACAGACTCGTTGCCAGAGCTTTGTACGGCAGGAATCTCGCTTTGGGAGAGACTATCGAGAAGACGTGTAAAGCGGTCCTTTTCAACTGTTCTACGATGCTTGCCTGCTGGGAAGCTTTAGCCGATAACATTCCCATGATGAGCCGTATCGTATCTGTAACGGGAGATGCAGCAGGCGGACACAATATGCTCGTTCCTATCGGTACACCCGTATCAGAGCTTCTCTCCAATGCACAGGATATCAAGAACGGAAGTGACAGGATCGTATGGGGCAACTGTCTTACAGGCATCGAGATCAGTGATGCGGAGAATACGCCTGTGGTAAAGACCACCTCTGTTATTTCCGTCGTAAGACGCACTGATGTTCCGAGAACACCCTGCATCCATTGCGGTCTGTGTTCCGAGTGCTGTCCCATGAACCTGTCTCCCAATACCATATATGAGATGCTCAATCAGGGATTGAGGCAGAAGGCTGCAGAAGAAGGTGCCAGAGAGTGTATCGCCTGCGGTTCATGTTCTTATGTATGTCCTTCGGGAATAGATCTGACGAATTCAATAGCAAGATTTGCGGGAGAAGGAAGGATCATTGAGGTCAACTCTCTCCTCGATAACAGCGGAGCAGAGATCAGGCCTTCAGACGATCTTGAGGCGGCTTATGTCGGTGAGGCTTCACTCCTTGAGGAATATTCAGACGGTGAAGAAGAGGGCAGTAAAGCATCACCTGATGCTATCGTCCTGCCTTTCGAGAAGGATAAAAAAGTATGAGTACTGATAAGAAACAGCTTGCACCTTTTATCCATACGGAGAAGAATGCTCCATATATTTACATGACCATTCTCGCTTCGCTCGTCCCTTGTATCGTCTGCGGTATCTTCTATTACGGCATAAGGGCTGCAGTATTGATCCTGTTCTGTATGGCTGCGTTTGTTTTTGCAGACAGCTTCTGTATAAGGATCACTCACAGAAGGACCAACAGGGATTATTTTGATCTCAGTTCACTCGTTGAAGGCCTTATATTAGCGCTCCTGCTCCCGCCTGATACAACACTCGTCACTGCGCTTGTCGCGGTGCTTTTCGCTTCCGTTATCACAAAGCAGATGTTCGGAGGAGCAGGCTGCAACATAATCAATCCGGCATGTGCGGGAAGGCTTTTTGTTGAACTCGTCATGCCTTCATCACTGCAGGGATTCTCGTATGGTGAACAGAATTCCAGAATTGCGGTAATGAGCCTGATATTCCAGAAGGAACCTGTTCAGGTACCTTCATATTCACAGTTCTCTCTGGCAGAGCTCATCACGGGCAACTATCCCGGAATGATCGGAACGGCATGCTTTATCTGTATAGTGGTCGGAGGTGTTTTCTTAACTCTCAAGGGAACCATGAGACTTTATTCACCGGTATCTTATCTCATATCGCTTATGGCTCTTTATCCGGTCTATAGTCTTATAGCGACTAAGTCTGTCAGCTTTGACGGACTTCTCATCTATATGCTCTCTTCGGGTGCGGTTTTCGTAGCCGTATTCATGCTGGGAGATCTGACTACAATGCCTTCCAGATTTACTTCAGGAGTTTTTGCGGGAATCGTATGTGCGGTTCTTACAGTTGTTACCAGACCTTTCTTAAGTCCTGTGGTATCGCTCCTGTCACCTGTCCTGGCGGTTAATTTCCTGGCATTTGTTTTGGACTTCTTCTCGAAAACATTGTCCAGACGCAAGATCCGTTCGAGGGAGGTGGATGTCTCATGATGACGCATGCGCAGCTTAAGCTGTTTATCACCGAAGCAGTGCTTCTCCTGATACTTAGTGCCGCTATTGTTGTCGGAGGATATTTCCTCTCGAGCGAGAATGCCAATAAGCGTTTGCAGAACGAATACCACGACAGGTTCTATGCCGTGCTCGAATCTTCCGTTTATGAGAAGGTAAAGAGCAAAGCGTTAGACGATTTCCCTGAAATACAGGGTGTTTATATCGGTTATAACGATGCGGGTCTTCCTGTCGGTTATGTAGTCGATCTTACTGTCACTTCAGACGGAGGACAGAGCCTCAGCATGCTTGTGGCACTCGATTACGAGAGCACGAGGATCACGGGCCTTGCATTAAATCCTGTTGACGGTGAAGACGCTTACACCATAAGCGACGAATATATGGAGCAGATCAAGGAACAGCTTATCGGCAAACAGATCCCGATAGCATTTGTTGCTGAAGAGAACATTGATGTCGATGAGAATTCCGAGAACTTTACGGTCACGGGCTTACATGACGGCGTTTACTATGCGCAGCGTCTGTTCGATGACAGGAGCCGCTATATAGATTATGTTGAGATGGAAATCGAGAACGGCGTGATCACCAAGGTTAAGTGGGATGCGTTCAGTACGGATAAGACCAATCAGGACAGAAGTGAAGCTTCGCTTAAGGGTGCATATGAGATCTCCGGTCTTGACTGGGCCACACAGTCTTATAACATCTGTCACGCTCTCCTTGACTGTCAGGATCCCGACCGTCTTGCAATGAAGTCTGACGGTACTACAGACATCGTAGACGGCGTTACATGCGATATCAGGCCCTTTGTAGAGCTTACAAAGGAATGTATTGCAAACTCCCAGTCAGGATACAGCAAGAACGATTATGTCAAGGGCATAAACGCCATGCTGGTATACCTCTATGAACAGGATGCTGGAGATCTCGGTATAGTTAACGAAGACGGTCATATCGTATTCTCTTTTGAGGATAATCCGGAATTGTATACGATCTATAACGACGACGAAGTCGCAGTCGGTTACATCGGCGTGCGTCAGATCGTAGCAAACATCAATGGTACGGGCGGCTCGGGAAGCGTAAGCCCTGACATAACAACGGCTCCTCAGAGCGATGACATCACTAGTGCTAATCCTGCGGATTACGATTCGACCGAAGACGGACTTACACCGGGCGGTGAAGCCGAGAATCAGATCTTCTCAGACAGTATCGACGATATCCCCATGACGGAGATCGCGTCTAAAGTTGATCCGATACCTGAGGCATATGAACAGACAAGACTGGTAATAAGCGCATGCAATACCTGTTATAAATTCCTCAAGGAATATCTGAACTGGAAGGTGTAATGCATGGGCCTGTTTACCGAGAAATACAATTCACCGTTCGACAACGAGCAGTCGAGAAAAAGATACGACGATAAGATATCGGCCATCCATATCAGACCGGCCAGATACCTAACTACCAGAAGCTCTCTGTTCCTCGGATTTACCATGATCTCGCTCTGCCTGGAATTCATGGTTACGGACAACAAGATATGGTGGCCCCTGGCATGTTCATTTGCCTGCCTTCTTGTATGGTCTGTAACGCTCAGATTCTTCATGCCGCGTAATCTGTCAGTATTGTCCTTTGCGTTCGTTCTGGGCCTGTTTGTGGCTGCAGGGGAATATTCATACAGATTGGGATTCTGCACGCCTTATGCAGCCGTGGGATTTGTTCCTATGGCTATTGGAATAATGTCACTGGCAAGATTTAAAGATGACGATAACGAGAGCTTTACCAAACCTGAATTTGGCAAGGAAGTATTGCTGCCATACTTCATAGCAATGTTATGCTCTGTATGCGGGACTTTTGTATCTTACGTATTTGAGAAGCGGTATTTATTCGTATCGCTTCTTGCAGCTGTAATGTTCCTGATAGTAATGAGCTGGGCTATATCAAGACTTACGGGTGTTCCGAGAATAGCTACGTCAAAGAAGCTTACAGAGTTCTGGGATATCCCTGTAGCTGATGTATCAGAACTCAAGCGTTTCCTTTGTGCAAGAGGCGTATTTGCTGTAATAAGCGCATTGTGCGCAGCATTACTGTATGTAATGAAGATCTTTGTTGAATCTGACCTGTTCAGGATCCTGGCAATCCCTGCAACTGAATTTGCTGCGCTTCTGTTAGGTTCTCTTACCGTATATGCGGCCAGACACAACTTCAGAAGATCGATATTCGGCCTGCGTTACTTTATCACTGAAGTATCGTTTGCCGCGGCATTTATGTCTCTTATATTCCTGGTTCATCCGACTTTCCCGAAAATACTGCATCTTCTTATCGCAGTTGCATTTGCTTGTGCCACGGACATTGTAATCACCGGTCTTTTATCTGTTATCAGAAGAAGACTGATATTCGTGTCAAAATCGAGATATATAGACGGTCTTCCGTTCTATCTGATACTGATCTCGCTGGTCGTAATGCTTGCAGAGACCAGTCTTTATAGTATCCCGGGTTTGTGATATAATCTCGTTCGTCTAATTAACGATTGTGTAGCTCAGCTGGATAGAGCGACCGCCTCCTAAGCGGTAGGCCAGCGGTTCGAATCCGCTCACGATCACCAGTAAAATCAAGGGGTTTGGGGCATTTCCAAACCCCTGATTTTTTGGCAAAAAGTGGCT
>JAILHX010000136.1 GCA_024695565.1 Saccharofermentans sp.
TATACTTACTAAGGTTATTTTTTAATTACAAGGAGTGTGACTTCAATGAAAGTAAAAATCACAGAAACCGTGCTGCGTGACTCACAGCAGTCGCTCATCGCAACACGTATGCCTTTCTCCGATTTCGAGGGCATCCTTGAGACTTTGGACAACGCCGGCTACTACTCACTCGAGTGCTGGGGCGGCGCAACATTTGACTCATGCCTCAGATATCTGGATGAGGATCCGTGGGAGAGACTTAGAAAGATCAAGGCTGTTTGCAAGAAGACTCCCCTTCAGATGCTCATCCGCGGCCAAAACATTTTAGGCTACAAGCATTATCCCGATGACGTTGTAAGACTCTTCTGCCGCAAGGCTGCAGAGAACGGTATGGATATCTTCCGTATTTTCGACGCCCTCAATGATTTCCGCAACATTGAAGTCTGCATTGACGAGGTAAAGAAGTGCGGCAAGCATGCACAGGGCTGTATCTGCTACACTACTTCACCTGTTCATACAATCGAGAAGTACGTTGAGATGTGCAAAGAACTTGAGAGCATGGGCGTTGACTCCATCGCCATCAAGGACATGGCAGGCATCTGCTCACCTAAGGAAGCTTATGATCTCATTAAGGCCATCAAGGACGCTAAGATCAAAGTTCCGCTCTTCTTCCACACACACCACACGACAGGCATGGGCCCCATGACTCTTCTGAAGGCTGTTGAGGCAGGTGTCGACGGTATAGACTGCGCCATCTCCACAATGGCAGGCGGCACATCACAGCCTTGTACAGAGACAATGGCTTATACTCTCGGACAGTTCGGTTACGAGTCAGGTCTCGATACCGATAAGCTCAAGCAGATCGCTGACTTCTTCGTTCCCGTCAGAAAGAAGTTCCTCGACAACGGAACACTCAATCCCACAGTCATGGGTATCAAGGCTGACATCCTCAAGTATCAGGTTCCGGGCGGAATGCTCTCCAACATGATCGCCAACCTCAAGGATATGAAGGCTTTGGACAAGTTCGATGCAGCTCTCGCAGAGATCCCTGCAGTACGTAAGGATATGGGTTATCCCCCGCTCGTTACTCCTCTTTCACAGATGGTAGGCAACCAGGCAGTTCAGAACGTTCTCCTGGGCGAGAGATACAAGAACATCTCCAAGGAGATCAAGGCTTATCTCCGCGGCGAGTACGGCAGAGCACCGGGCGAAGTCAATCAGGAACTCATCGACAGATGCTGGAAGCCTGAGGAACTCGTTCAGGGCAGATATGCTGATTCTTTAGAGCCTGCTTTCGAGAAGACAAAGAAGGAACTTGGCGACAAGGCAAGATCTGACGAGGACGTCCTCTCCTATATCGCTTTCCCTCAGGTTGCAGAGAAGTTCTTTGCTGCACGTGAAGAGAAGGAATCCAACACAGTTAACTACACCATCGAGAAGAAGGAGGATTGATTATGAATCTTCCTGTTATTCAGTTGGCTGTAGAACGCGGACAGCACCTCACGGTGGCTGAGATGTTCATGAATGCCGGCACCGTAATCCTCGTGGTTTTCGGCGTGCTCCTTCTGATGTACATCCTGATCTCTATTTCAGGAAAGATCATCGAAGCGATCACCAAGGCCGGCAAGAAAGAGGAACCCGCCAAGGCTCCCGCAGCCGCTCCTGCTGCACCTGCTGCTCCTGCTGCTGCGGCTCCCGAAGAGATATTCTCTTCCGGATCGCTGAAGCTCAAGAACTGTGACGAGAAGACTGCAGCAATGATCATGGCAATCGTTGCCGACAGCACCGGAATACCGCTCGAAGAGCTCGTATTCAAGTCCATCAAACTCGTCGAAAAGAAGTAAAGGAGAACATCCACCATGATATACAACGTAACTATTAACGATAAAGTTTATGAGGTAGAAGTTGAGAAAGGCAAAGCCAATCTCATCAAGACAACAGCTGTAGTTGCTGCACCCGCTGCCGCTCCCGCACCTGCTGCCGCTCCTGCCGCTGCACCCGCTGCTGCTCCTGCACCTGCAGCTGCTCCCGCTGCCGCTGCTGCCGCAGGCACAACACCCGTTAACTCACCGATGCCCGGAACGATCCTTGACATCAAGGTATCTGTCGGTCAGGCAGTTAAGGAAGGCGAGCTCGTCTGCATCCTTGAAGCTATGAAGATGGAGAATGAGATCTATGCTCCCTGCGCAGGTTCTATCGCTCAGGTCCTCGTTACAAAGGGCCAGTCAGTAGATACCGGCACACCCTTGGTATCTATTTCTTAATCAGGGGGTATCAGGGTAATGTTAGAAGTATTAAAAAATCTGTGGGAGACATCAGGAATTGCTGCCATGACCTGGCAGCAGGCAGTGATGATCGCTGTTTCATTCCTTTTGTTGTACCTCGCTATCAAAAAACAGTTTGAGCCTCTGCTCTTACTCCCTATCGCATTCGGTATGCTCCTTACCAATCTCCCCTGGCCAGGCGGCGGAATCTTCCACCCCGAGTGGTTTGAGGGCGAAATCAACTGGGCTGCACTTGGCGGCGCTTATCACGATGCTGCCGGCAACCACATCGATCCGGGTCTTTTCGACTTCCTCTACATCGGCGTTAAGATGGATATCTTCCCCTGCCTTATCTTTATGGCAGTCGGTGCTATGACAGATTTCGGACCCTTGATCTCAAGACCTTCATCCTTCTTCATGGGTGCAGGTGCCCAGTTCGGTATCTCCTTTGCATTCGTAGTAGCCTGCCTCCTGGGCTTTGATCCTCAGGGCGCTGCTTCTATCGGTATCATCGGCGGTGCTGACGGCCCGACAGCTATCTATCTCACATCCAAGCTCGCTCCTGAGCTCCTCGGCGCTATCGCTATCGCAGC
>JAILHX010000031.1 GCA_024695565.1 Saccharofermentans sp.
ATCAAACCATATGACTGGTATCATGACAGTAATAAGATACTGGATAAGTCCTCTGATATATATCTTCTTGTTGAAGAGAAAACTCTGATCGGTTCGATTGCCTGTTGCGGAAATGAGATCGATGATCTCTTCGTTGTAGGAGCATACCGTCAAAAGGGATATGGAAAACAACTCTTAATATGGGCTATGGATCACATAGCATCATTAGGGTACGATGAATTGATATTAAATGTTGCAGAATGGAATCGGAGGGCTGTTCAACTGTATATGAATGAAGGTTTTAGGATCGTTAAAACAGATGTTATATCAGTATAGGAAATCACTCACTTGTGTTTTTATTAGTTCACAAAATAAAACAGCGACCGGATTTCCTATCCAATCGCTGTTTTTGGCGGAGAAGGAGAGATTCGAACTCTCGAAACCCTTTTGGGGTTTACACGATTTCCAGTCGTGCGCCCTCGACCAGGCTAGGCGACTTCTCCACAATTCTTGTAAAATGCTCAATGATTGTATAATCTTTGGGTACCTTTGTCAACATTAAGACCTCCCTAATTTATTGTCAAGGGACTCTTACTGTGTTATACTTCATAGGCTTTGGTACGCCCCCATAGCTCAGTCGGTAGAGCGCATCCATGGTAAGGATGAGGTCTCCGGTTCAAGTCCGGATAGGGGCTCCAGTATAAATCAGCTGTCTCATGCGAGGCAGCTTTTTTTATTTTCGGGAGCCTCGAAAAGAAGATCTAATGAATCAGATGTACATCAGAACTAAACCTGCGATCAGGGATGCCAGGCAGGTGCCGATGGCAACGACGAGCAGCGACTTCTCGAGAAATCCCAGCACGAGCGAGACGGCAAAGCCGAAGATCGCCGTGATGAATGAGCCCGTGGCGTAGAGGATCGCGGGGAACGTCATGGCGGATAAGACAGTGTACGGTATGTAGTCGAAGAAGGCTTTGACAGCGGGCTTTTCGAGCTTTTTGCGGAAGAGGACGAACGGGATCATGCGCACGAGGTAAGTTGTCAGCGCCATTACTATTAGAAGCGGAATGAACACCTTGTTGTCGAGCTTGCCGGCAGTGGGGTCGGCTACAGTTGCAGCAGTCTCAGTCTGATAGGACGGGGCGAAGATGACAGTAAGAGCAATCAGCGCCACGCCCAAAACGATGGCAGTAACAGTGCCTCCCTTACCTGCCAGGAACTTACGGGCTAATACAGCGATGAGCGCTGAGGTTACGGCTGCGATGATGGTCGCAAAGCCCGAGGATACGTGAGAAGAGAGGAAAGGAATATAGAAGAACAGGCATGACATTATGCATGCGAGGATCGAGCCGTTCATTATGACCTTGTCGTGCTTTGCCTTGGGAAGGACGATCGACACGAACATGCCGTAGATGCCGATGGCCAGGGCGTTCGTTAAGAAGTCCGGGAATACCTGTCCGAGAACAGCGCCAAGGAGTGTGCCCGCTACCCAGCCGATAACGGGAAGGATCGTAAGTCCGAAGAAATACTTCGCGCCGAACTCATGTTTCTTGCTGACCGCGACGCCGAAGATCTCGTCAGTGAGACCATAGGCAAGTAAGATCCTCAGGAGCGGGGTCATGGTCTTGTCAGCCTTCTGAGAGAGCGCGATGCCCATCAGGGAGTAGCGCATGTTGATGACGATCTGGCTGATGATCATGGCGATGATGCCGCCTGCAGTGATCATGATGCCGAGGCCTGCGACCTGGCCGGCTGAAGTGATGCAGGTAAGCGAGATGATGCTTGCCTGAAACCAGGACAGTCCCTTGGATACCGCCAGGATACCGAACGTGAACGATACGGACAGGTAACCTAAACCAATGGGGAGACCGTCTTTGACGCCCTCCCCTAATGTGTAACCTGTAAATTCCGCGTTGTCTAAAGTATTAGGCATAGAGTGATCTTATCTCATCGAACGATACGTAGATGTCGAGGCTTGCCTTCATATCCGCCGCGCCTTCTTCGTCAAGACCGATCACCTTCGTGACTGTCTGGGCAGAGCCGTCGATCTTATAGATCACGCCGTCGATTATGTAGTACTTCTCGACCGGCTCGAAGTTGCCGTCATCATAAACCGTTGTGCGGGCAATGAAAACAGAGTCTCCGAGGTTGAAATACTCGTCGATCTGGGTGCCGTTTTCCAGCGTCTTCATCATCTGGAGCGACTCATATTTGCCGTCGGCTGAGACCGTATATGTGCATTCAGCAGCAACACCGCCGGGCGTGGATCCGTCAGTGACCTTCTGGGCTGCCTCTGCGGAGTGCTCTCTCATGTATTCATTAATGCCGAAGGTGTAGTCACGGAACTTGTTGTCTATGTAGGAGAAAGACATGGTATCAACTTCCTCTGCGAGCGTTGCCTGCGGCTGCGAAGACAGTTTTTTGCATCCCGTGCCGGCGAAAACAAGCGCTGATACCATCGCCAGAACTATCAATGTCTTTCCAAAACCCAAACTTTTCATAATATGCTCCCAAAAATAAAAGCGTTCATTATCCTTTGCCGCTTGATTATAGCACATGGCCATGTCTTATTCTTGATTACATTTAGTTTGAAATAAATAATATTTGTGATATAGTTCTTGTGCGTTAACATCGCGAAAAAATGAAGGGGTAAAGAATAATGAAAAGTACAAAATTCTTAACAGCAGGCTCCATGATCCTCGCTTCAGTTATGCTTTTCGCAGGCTGCGCAGGAATCACACATGAGCCCGAAGTAGACGTTGATTCACTTAAGGAGATCGACGAGGAAGATTTCTTCAAGGCACTCGAAGCAATCGGCATCGAGGAGTCTGACACAGAGATCATGGAAGACAGCTCATTCTCATTCAGCGGTGAAGACATCGATTACGAAGTTGAATACTGCATCGATGCATATGCTGACAACGAGAACTACTACAGCTACGTTAGGTGTGTAGACGAAGATACTGCTATGGCACTTTTCGAATACTACTACAGCGATTACAAGGACGTCTTCGACGCTAAGGATTTCTCCGGAATCAGCAGCCACGAAGTAGGTTCTAACACAGCTTATGTCCTCATCGACGGCAGATATGATGATAAGGCTGCGAACACATACACACCTTATCACGATGCTATCTTCCTCAAGGGTGACACGCTCGTTATCGCTATCGCAAGCGACTACGATCTCTCGATCGAGAAGGAAGTTAACACATTCCTCGACGCTTTGGGATATCCTCATCCTTAAGGTCAATCTGACAAAGCAAATCAAAGAGGCGTCTCAAACGAGGCGCCTCTTTTGTTTCTATCCCTGTTCCCTATATGCCGGATCCTGATCTCAGCCTGCCGGCTTACCGGATTCCTTTTACTGGATCCTGATCTCAATTAAAGGATGTTCGCCTACGGCATCTTCATCAGGCACAAGCGTTACCACATAATGGTCGGGTGCGAGCTCGACGTTATATGCGATCATTCGCACAGCTCCGTCCGGAATTTCCGCATTAATGATGTTGCTGCCGCTGTCGCCGTCGATCCTGACCGTATAGCCCTTCTCGGCATTGGCTAAGACTGCGGCTACTGCTGCCGTACGCTCCTCTTCTACGTCGAATTCACCTATCACGCAGTCCTTGCCTTCGAGAGTAACTTCGTAGCCTATGGTGTTGTTAACGAGCGTACTCTTCGCAGAATTCGCAAATGTGATGCCGATACCTGCAATAAGCATTACTGCCGCAATGATTCCTGCATATAAGAATCTGATCTTCCTGTGGCTCTCGGGCTTTATGAGCATGATTCCCAATGTGATGAGGATCGGGCCTGCAAATCCGATAAGAAGATAAGTTCCCAATACGGGCAGATAATCAACATTTGAAGTATCGACACTTACCGAATCGCTCAGGTATGCTGCTGATACCGATATGAGGTTGTTGGTAAAGTGCATTATCATCGACAGCAGGATGTTGTTCTTCTTAACTACTACATAGCTTAATGCCATGCCGAGGATAAATGTCGATCCGAATCTTAAGATAGATACGTGATTGATTCCGAAAAGCAAGCCCATGACAAGGACAATGATCCAGTCATACTTGATGTTTCTGAAGTTGCTTAAGATCGCGCCTCTGTGAATGGCTTCCTCGCAGATGGCAGGAAGGAGCGCAATAATAAGTACTGCCATCGGGTAATTAAGATCCCCATAGACAAATGACGTCAGCTCGCCGACTTCTGCCGTGCTGCCAGGGAAGATCAACGCGGTAATTGCTACCGAGATTATCGAGAACGGGAAAACACCGAGTACCAGCAAGATAGCTCCGATGATCTCCCTGATCTTCAGCTTCTTTACGGGGAATACTTCCCTGATCTTCACCTTGCGGATGAGGCAGTAAACCACCGCGATCGCCAGGAAAGCAACTTCCGTAATAACTAAACCTAATATTCCCAGATCTACCTGAAGCGGTGCGCAGATAAAAATGAAGAATAACATCAGTACTGCGAACAGTACAAATCCCATCCAAGGGCGCAGTCTGCCCTGATCACTTATCTTTTCCATAAGTAATTCCTCCATTTAAAAGTTATATAGTTGTCATTCAGGAATGATTATTCGTGAATCTTTCTTTCCTTCTTAAGCCTGCTCATATTTACGAAAGCCTTTATCGTCGATATCACCGCCGCTACGCATAAGCATCCCATTAATGCCGCGCATATGGTGTTAAGCGGGAAAAAACTGCCATCTGCCGCAAGCGCGCTGATCACTAACATCAGATTAAGCGCAGCTGCCAAAAAGGAAATAACGCTGACAAAGATCATATAGAATGCCATTGTCTTCTGGTACTGGATCTTCGAATCAATATCCGAATAAAGCTCGATCCCGTCCGGATACTCTTCCTTCAGCGCCCTGACATATACCCAGCAGGTGCCGGGATAGTTTATGTAGCAGACGACCTTGATCCCCATCTCTTCCAAGAACTTGAAGTACTTGATATTCTCAGCGCTGTCTCCCCATCCCTTGAGGAAAAGCTCCTTGTAAATATACTTGCCCGGTTCCGTCTCTTCGAATTCAAAAGTGACCCTTCCCGCGTGTTCGAGAGCATAACCATGTGAAGCCATCTCATTGATCCAGGCCTGCTCCTTTTCGAGCTCCCAGATCCAAAATAACTTGTGAATGACTCTGCGCATATCAGTTTCCTCCCAACAGCCTCTTGCCGTTATCGACCAGTTCCGAGAGCCTGGCAAGTTCTTCCTTCAGCACGTTCATCCCGTTTGGTGTGATCACGTATTCCTTCTTGCGGCTCTCCGGGTTCTCCGGCAGGGCATCTATCCATCCCTTCTCAACGAGCGAATTCAGCGCTCCGTATAATGTGCCCGCCGCGAGCTTTACACGCCCATTCGACAGCTCTTCCACATTCTGGATTATTCCGTATCCGTGCAGTGGCTTTTGAAGCGACAACAGTATGTAAAAGACCGCTTCCGTTAATGCTAACTGTGGCATATCCCTTTTTCCTCCTTTATATCGGCTTCCGATATATCGTAACCCGAGTATATCGCCTCCCGATATAGTTGTCAAGGGGTGAGGTGCGTGTTTTTATGTCGGCCGAACGCTGCTCAGCCACTGTCCAGGTTTTTGTCCAGGTAAAACGACGAAAAAAACCGGACATTTACCTGGACAAGAAATCTAACACACATAAAAAAAGAGGTTGTCCATATCAGACAACCTCTTTGAATTGGTAATGTGAGAGTTAATTACTTAACTTCTGCGTAAGCCAGGACGTAAGGATCCTTGAGGCTATCGTCTGCAGCTACGACTACAACATAGTAACCCTTGGTGATCTTCTTGGAGCAGTCAACGTTGTAGTAAGCTGTGCCGTCGCCGTATTCCTCAGGTGAGATAGTGTCACTGAAGATAGGCTTAGCGAGATCGTCCTTGTCGAACTCCTTATCCTTGCTGTAGTAGTAAGCATAATAGATCTCGTCTTCAGCGTCTTCGTTTACTTCGATCGAGAAACCGAGAGTATCGGTATCTGTGTTGTAGACGCCTTCCTTATCCATTGTGCCGTCATAGTCCCACCATCTTGCTTCTTCGATGTAATCGTTGAAGTCTTCATCGTAGATAACGTACTTCTTGCCGGAATCAACTTCGTCCATTCTCTCGATACGGTCGATGAATGTGCCGCCGATGCCGCCGCTGAGAAGAACAACGAGACCAACAACGATAAGTGCAACTACAACAACGCCGATAGCAGCCAATGCAATGATAAGGCCAACCTTGCTCTTCTTGGGAGCTGCAGGCTCAGCAACAGGAGCTACGGGCTCGAGAGGGCCTGACGGCGGAGCGAACGGAACTGCTTCAGCTGCGGGAGCTGCTACAGGAGCTGCTGCAGGTGCTGCATCAACGGGAGCCGCAACGGGTGCTGCTGCGAAAGGTGCAGGAGCTGCTGCAACGGGTGCAGCTGCTACGGGTGCTGCCTCTACGGGAGCTGCCTCAACAGGAGCAGGTGCGAACGCAGGTGCTGCGGGAGCTGCATCAACTACAGGCTCAGCTATAGGAGCGGGTGCGAACGCAGGTGCTGCGGGAGCTGCCTCTACAGCGGGCTCAGCAACGGGCGCAGGCTCAACTGCAGGTACTGCTTCAGCTACAGGCTCAACTGCAGGTGCAACTGCTGCAGGTACTTCAGGTTCAACTACGGGAGCAGCCTCAACTACAGGTGCTGCTTCAACTACGGGTGCGGGCTCAGCTACAGGAGCGGGCTCAACTACGGGCGCGGGCTCAACAACAGGTGCAGGTTCTGCAACGGGAACTGCAGCTGCAACGGGTGCTGCCTCAATGGGAGCAGGTGCAGGTGCTGCTTCGGGTGCAGGTGCAGAAGGTGTTAACTTGGAACCGCACTTAGCGCAGAAAGCTGCTGTCTCTCTGACTTCGTTACCACAATTAGGACAAAACTTAGCCATTTTTCTATCCTCCATTATTTTTTAACTTATAAATAATAACACATCGGAAGACTACTTGCGCGCTAAAACAAGGCAAAAACAAAGATTGGGGACAAATATTTTTGCCCCCGATCTGAATAATACTAATTTGAATGGATCGAAAATCAGTTGCTCAGGAAATCGATCGCCTCGATGTAGCCGTCAAAACCCTTGCTGGTGATCGTTTTCGAGCAATAGTAAGAGACATAGGAAACCTGGCGGAAATCCTCGCGTTCCTTGAGTTTGGAGATGTGGACCTCGACCGCCGGGATGTTGACTGCCTTGAGCGCGTCGAGCAGTGCGATGGACGTGTGGGTGTACGCGCCGGGGTTGATGACGATTCCGTCGACCTTATCAAAAAATGCCTGCTGGATGTAGTCGACCAGAGTGCCCTCGTGGTTGCTCTGAAGGCACTTTACTTCGATGCCTTTGTCCGCGCAGTGGGATTCGATCATCTTCACGAGGTCGTCGTAAGTGTCAGCGCCGTAGATCGCGGGCTCTCTGATGCCGAGCATGTTAAGGTTTGGTCCGTTAAGTACAAGTATCTTCATTTCAGTGTCCCCAGGATGTCTGCGATCGCCTTGTCGTAGAAATCATTCTTTTCTTCGAATCTGTCATAAGAGAATCTGTAATCGCACCAGGTCTCGTACTTGTCCTTGCGCTGCTCGTAGAGCTTCTCAACGCCGTGAAGTTGTGAGATGGGTCTGTTCTTGTCGGTCAGTGCAGTAAGCGGGCGCTCGAGATAGAAGACGTTAGAGTTGCAGCGGACATAGAACTTGTTGACGTCGCGCGTTACGATGCCGCCGCCGCATGAGATGACGAGTCCGCTCTTAGGCAGGAACTCTGCCGCGATCTCGCATTCCATCTCCCTGAAGACGTCCTCACCGGGACCGTTCAGAACTTCAGCAGGAGTCTGTCCGAACTTCTCTGCAAAAGCGATGTCGAGGTCAACCAGGGTGCGTCCCGTGACCTTGGCGATATTGCGTGCCAGGAGCGATTTGCCTGAACCCGGCATGCCGATGATGGTGATGTTGCGCATGCGGTTCTCGAGGATCTTTATAACCTTCTCGATGAGCTCGACTGCTTCATCAGGAACATATTCTGCGCCCTTATCACTGTCGGGATTGCCGAGAAGTTCAGCGCCTGCGATGTCACCTGCGAAGATACGTGATGACTTGTAAGCCTGTGCAACGAGCATGGCAAGACCGCCGCATGTCTTAAGTCCGAGGGCTTCTGCTTCCTGCAGGAACTTAGTCCTCGAAGGATTGTAAACGACATCAGCGCATGCCTCGAGCGAAGCGAACTTCGTGAGGTCTAAAAGCGAATTATCAACCTTCGGAAACATGCCGACAGGTGTGCAGTTTACAATGACCTGGGCGTCGCCGACCTTGTCGTAAACGTTGTTGTAGTTGATCTCAGTTTCCAGGTCGCAGGCATAGACAGCAGCTGCGCCAAGGGTTTTCAATGCATAGAAAACTGCCGAAGCGGCGCCGCCCGTGCCGAGCACGAGGACCTTTCTGCCGGATACGGAGATGCCCTTTCTCTTAAGCATGTAGATGAATCCGAAGTAATCGGTGTTCCATCCCTTTACCTTGCCGTCTTCAAAAAGGACCGTGTTGACGCTGCCCGTCGTGCGTGAAGCTTCGTCTACTTCATCGCACATCTCAAATGCGTTTTTCTTATATGGGATCGTGACGTTGAAGCCCTTAAAGACGCCGCTCTTAAAGAGTGTCTCCAATTCTTCGGGTTCGCGCTCGATCACGGAATATGAATAAGATGAATCGAAGAGACTGTGGATCTCAGGTGAATAAGTATGCGCGAGAGTTCTGCCCAATACGCCGAACGCGGGCTTGTTCTGGTGGACCTTCGAGATGTCCATCAGTGTCGTGAACAGGTCTCTGACATAAGGTCTGCTCTCGAATCCGGCAACTTCTTCCAATGCCTTGAACTTCTCTTCTTCCCTGGCAGGAATGTAAACATCCATGCCGTTCTCTCTTTTATAGTTTCCGATCTGACGGCATGTCGAAATCCTCTCTTCTAGGAGATCAAGAATGCTGTTGTCGATCTCGTCTAACTTTCCTCTGAGTTCGTTTAAGTCCGGTCTCTCACTCATGGGCTTATCCTCCGTTACATTGATACAAGAAGCAGATCGTAAAGTGCTATAGCTGCTGCGGCTTCAACGACCGGTACGGCGCGCGGTGCGACGCACGGATCGTGTCTGCCTTCGATATTGATAGTCGTGTTTTTGTGTTCCTTAAGATCGACCGTCTCCTGAGATCTGGAGATAGACGGTGTCGGCTTCATCGCGATATCGAAAACTATCGGCGCGACATCGCCAAGACTTATGCCGCCCTGGATCCCGCCGCTGTGATTAGTCTTCATTGTAAGGCTTCCTTCACTGTCAAAAACAAACGCATCGTTGTTCTCCGAACCTCTTAAGTCAGAACCCTCAAAACCGTTGCCGAATTCAACGCCCTTAACAGCGGGGATCGCATAAAGGATCTGTGCAAGTTTAGCTTCGATGCCGTCGAAGATCGGTCCGCCGATGCCTTCCGGGAAACCGTAGACAACGCACTCGATAACGCCTCCGACTGAATCGCCGTCCATTCTCGCCTGCTCGATTTTCTCCTTCATGAGCTCACCCTTCGCATCATCAACAACAGGGAATTCTTTTTCGGAAACCTGCAGAAGTGCCGTCCTGAATCCTTCGTCGTTCACGCCGTGATCGAAGTAAGTATCGTCACTTACGCCTGCAACTTTTTTGAGGTGCGCGCTGATCTGGACGCCGCGCTTATTAAGTTCCTGAAGCGCGATGGAACCTGCGATGCACAGGGGCGCGGTCATGCGTCCGGAGAAGATCCCGCCGCCTGACTTCGAAGCCTCATCACCATAGAGAAGTCTTGCCGCATAGTCTGCGTGCGATGGTCTCGGGCAGTTCATTATCGAAGCATAGTCCTTGGGCTTTGTATTCGTGTTGATGATGTATCCGTGAAGCATCGCGCCGTTGCGCTCGAAAATAACTTCGTCAGCTTCTTTGCGCGGTGTTGACCAGGCATTTTTGCCGGGAGCGCGCCTTGCCATGAAGGCAGCAGTCTTTGCTGCGTCAGGCTTAACGTCTTCAGGAAGTCCGTTGATATAAACGCCGATCGTCTCGCTGTGCGATTCGCCGTAGATCATTATGTCGAGGGCATCACCCTGATATGTGCTGCTGGAATTCATTATACAAGCATCTCCTTTTCCAAAACTTTCCTGAACTCGGGAAAGGATTTATCGAGGCAGTTGATATCGTCTAATTCGATCTCCCTGCCGGTGGCTGCTGCGCACAAAACTGCTGCCATCGCCATTCTGTGATCGCCCGACGAAGTGAGCACGATATCGTCCGCAATCTTATCTATATATTCTATCGTAATTGTGTCTTCTTCGAGCGTTACATTTCCGCCTATCGCAGTTAACATTTCCGTGATGGCCTTAGCTCTGTCAGACTCCTTGATGCGGAGTCTTTTGATTCCCTTGAGCGTTGTCTTCTCTGCTCTGAACGCACCTAAAACAGCCATGTAAGGAACGATGTCCGGAATGTCGCTGCAGTCCATCTCAAGTATCTTCCTGACAGGATTTATCCTGCTGTCCATTACGAAGATATTGTTGTCCTCGACAAGGTAAGTAATTCCTGCAAGTTTTAAGAAATGCATTATCTCCCTGTCGCCCTGGACAGATTCCATGTTAAGTCCGGATACCTTGACTGAACCGCCGCGGATAAGGCTTCCCAAACAAAGCAGAAATGCTCCGTTGCTCCAGTCGCCTTCGACTTCAAACCTGCCGTCCGGAACAACAGACGAAGTCTTCGCAGGAACCTTAAATGTGTCACCTTCACGGGTGACATTTATTCCGTATTTTGCAAGCGCTGCAACCGTGAGTTCGATGTAATGAACAGATGCGATCCCGCCCGTTACTTCAACAGCAGAATCTTTGTCAAAAACAGAAAGCGCCATAAGAAGTCCGGAGATGTACTGCGACGATACGGAGCCGTCGATAACATATAGACCGGGCTCTATATTTCCCTTTACGGTGATCTCGTTTGCTTCCTTGTCTTTATCTATTGAAACTCCGAACGGCTTAAGGCACTCTGCGAGTTCTTCAATGGGTCTGTCTATAAGTCTTCCGCGTGTCTTGAACACGAGTTTTTTTGCGTTTAAAGACTTACACGCAAGCGCTACGGGTATCATGAAGCGGAGCGTCGAACCACTCTCGCCGCAAGGCAGAATGAGCTCTTCTAAGTCCTTGTTTTCGAGCGCACGAAGACAGGCCTTGGTAGCCCTGATATCGTCATTGTCTTCTGAAGATTCATCAAGATAATCACCGCGCGCGCCGAGGATGAAGTTAACGATGAGCTCCCTGTGATAGACCGACTTCGAAGGCGGCGCCTTGATATCCAGATTCTGTTGTCTGCAAGCTATTCTCATACGGACAAAAACTTCAGGAACTCCTCTGCTGTCATCTTCTTGATCTCGGCCTTGCCGATCTTATTAACAAGTATAACCGATAAAGTATCGCCGCGCTTCTTCTTATCGTTCATGGCGCCTTCCACGATCGCTTCGGGCGTAATGTCATCAGTTACGGGAAGTTTATAGAGCTTCAGGAGAGCCTTCATCTTCTCTGCATCGTCAGAAGCCAAAGTTCCTGCTCTTACGCATGCGTCGATAACGATTCCCATACCCTTTGCAACGCAGATTCCGTGAGGCTTCGTAAAGCCGCTGTCGCGCTCGATGACGTGACCTACAGTGTGACCGAAGTTCAAGGTCTGGCGTCTGCCGTTGTCGGTCTCATCTTCACCTACAACGCTTGCCTTATCAGCGACGTTCATGCAGACGATCTCTTCTAACAGATCTTCGTTAGATCTGATATCTCCGTCTGCTTCCATGAGCTTGTCGAAAAGCTCCGGATCCATTATGAATGCGTGTTTTGTGACCTCGCCCATGCCCTCCGTGAACACTTCGTCAGGAAGAGTCTTGAGGAACGAGATGTCTTCCAGAACGAGTGACGGCTGCCAGAACGCGCCGACCTGATTCTTGCCCATCGGGATGTCTATCCCGGTCTTGCCTCCGACCGATGCATCGACCATCGCAAGGAGCGACGTCGGCACCTGGATGACCTTGATCCCGCGCAGGAACGTCGAAGCTGCAAAGCCCGCCATATCAGTCGTTACGCCGCCGCCCAGACCGACAACGAAGTCAGTCCTGGTAAATCCGGCCTCAGCCATCTTATTCCACATGCCGGCTATCTCATTGATGTTTTTATTCTGTTCGCCGGCCCCGAAAACATAATCCGCTACTTCGAATCCCGCGCCTTCGAGCTCATCCTTCACCTTATCAAGATAGAGCGGAGCAACATTGCTCTCTGATACGACCAGGACCTTGACGGCGCCCGGGGCTAGCTTCTTTGCTTCAGCACCGAGGAGCTCTATAGCATCTTTTCCGATAATGACATCGTAGCTTTTTGAAGCTGCGTTTACGCGGACGGTTCTCATATGCCGTCGACCTCCTCTTTTATCTTTCTGCCCTCGTCGAGCAGATCTCTTAATTCGTCGAAGTTATCATCTTCTAATGCCTTCTTGTACTTGGAAAGCTCTTCCTGCAGATGGTCGATCTCGAAGATCAGGTTGTCTTTGTTCTCGAGGAAGAGCTGTGTCCACATCGTAGGGTTGAGCCATGCGACTCTTGTCATATCCTTATATGAACCGGCCGAGAACCCCTTGTGGTTCCTGGCAGAAGGGCTCTTAATGTATGCGTTGGAAACGAGGTGTGCCATCTGTGATGTGAAGGCGATCATCTTGTCATGCTCGTCTGCGTGCGACAGATGGTAGCTTCCGAATCCGCAGGGGGAGAGAAGATTCTTTACTCTGTCGAGCAGGAACATGTCGTCAAATACGGGCGGCACTACAACCATCGGCGCACCGAAGAACATGTCTGATCTCGCATATGTCATGCCTGAGAATTTTGTTCCTGCCATCGGGTGGCAGCCAACGAAGAGAAGGCCGTTCTCTTCTGCGATCTTGAAGCACTTCTCGCATACGAGGCGCTTGGTTCCGCAGGCGTCGATGATCATGCCTTCTTTGTTGAAGTGATCCTTATGAGTTTCCATCCAGTTGATGCTTGCTTCGGGATAGAGCGAGAGGATAACGAGATCACACTTGCCCAGATTCTCATCTGTCAGTTCATCATCAATGATGCCCTGCATCTTAGCCATCTGGGTGATCGACTTCGTACGGTTCCAACCGTAAACGACCGCCTCATCATCACTCTTGTATGCCTTTGCGAATGATGCTCCGATAAGACCTAATCCGACTACACCGACTGTCATTTTCATGTTTGCTGCACTTCCTTTTTTTCGAGCTGATATAAAAAGAACGCTGACATAGATCAGCGTCCCTTAATTACAAAATACTTCTTGCCTTAGCAATCGCATCCATTACCTCAGCGAACTGCGCAGGTGTGAGCTGCTGGGCTGCATCTGAGAGGGCCTTCTCGGGATTGCAGTGAACTTCGATTTCCAATGCGTCCGCGCCTGACACAACTGCAGCCATCGACATCGGCTTGATGAGGCTGGACTTACCGGTTGCATGTGAAGGGTCACCTACAACAGGCAGGTGTGTGATCTGCTTCAATACTGAGATTGCGCTGACATCGAAAGTATTTCTCGTATATGTCTCGTAAGTTCTGATACCTCTCTCGCAGAGGACAACGTTGGGGTTGCCCTCGCTCATGATGTACTCGGCGCTCATGAGGAGCTCCTTGATCGTAGCGGACAGACCGCGCTTTAAGAGGATCGGCTTGCCTGTCTTACCGAGGGCCTTCAAAAGGTCGAAGTTCTGCATGTTGCGTGCGCCGACCTGAAGGAAATCAACTTCCTCAAAAACAGGGATCTGCTCAGGGCTCATGATCTCGGAGCAGATGGGAAGACCTGTCTCCTTCTTGGCTTCGAGGAGAAGCTTGATGCCCTCTTCGTGAAGTCCCTGGAAATCGTAAGGAGATGTTCTGGGCTTGAACGCGCCGCCTCTGAGGATCGTTGCTCCGCATGCCTTAACTGCTCTTGCGGCATTCAGGATCTGCTCTTCGCTCTCGACCGAGCATGGTCCTGCGATGACTGCGAAGTTGCCGCCGCCGATCTTGACTCCGCCGATATCGATCACAGTATCTTCCGGATGGAACTTTCTGTTGGCCTTCTTGAAGGTCTCCGATACTCTCGTTACCTGCTCGATGATGTCCAGGCCCTGGAGCATATCGATGTCGACCGTTGACGTGTCGCCGATGAGGCCCAATACAGTGCAGTACTCGCCCTTGGACTCGTTTACCTTAAGGCCCTTGTCCTCAAACCATGCGATGAGGCTGTTGATCTGTTCTCTGGTTGCCGTGTTCTTCAATACTGCGATCATGTTGTTAATCTCCTTCGGTTATGGGTTAGGATACCCTTGTGATTCACCTGGTTTAACTTGAATTAAAAAACGCTGCGGGGCTCTTAGGCGTACCCTGCAGCGTTATTCAAATCAAATCATATCTTTGGTTTCTTTGGCGCTAGCAAAAGCCGCTTTAGTTCGTCTCCCTAAAGTAATAGTAATAGCTATACGCATAAAAGAAAACCGCAGTCTTCATAAGGAATCTCCTTGAATTAAACTGCGGTTATTAAATCACACCTTCTTGCATATTGCAATAACTAATACCGAACTAATAAGGTTTATGCAAAATCTTCGAGGCCCGTCTTCTCATGAATCAGTTCAATGACACTGTCGGGTTCCATATTGAGCGCTACAGCGATCTCGTTGTTCATCCTGTTCCTCGCATCGATGAGCGCACGCTCGTCCTGCGCATTGAGGTGCTTGCCTTCCTTCGCAAGCTTCTCGGCATGCCTGTTGATCAGGTAGATGAGTCCCACGATGTCCTCTCTGCTGCCGTTGACGATGATGTCTGTAAATGTAGCCTTACGCTCGTTGCGGTCCTCGATCCAGCTGCAATTGTCGATCGGGAGCTTGTCGAGCAGGGCAATAGCCTCCTTCTTCGAAGCTACCGGTCTGATCCTGCTGACCTGCGCCTCATTGTTGAGCGGGACATATACGAATTGGGATCTTGTTACAAAGAGAGGCTTCAGAACATAATACTTCTGCGGCTTCTCTTTGAAAAAACTAATGTCCTTAATATCGTCAATCTGGCAGACGCCGCTGCCCGCGTAAACGATGTTATCACCTATTTTAAAGCCCATCTAAACCTCCCTTTCGTTAAAGTAAGCACTTAAAATTAGTCAAAAAATTTTATAAAAACCGCGAAAAAACTATTTGTAAAATTCCAATTATGGTATATACTACAATATTTATTTTAGCATGGTGAAAAGGAGATTGCCGCATGGCAATTTCTACAAAAATCGCTCTATTATAACGATTTCGTTTGACTTTGTCCGATTTTGGCGGTGCCTTTACGCCTTTTCGCAAGCTTCTTTGATTCTTTCGATCACGATCTCCAGCGCCTTGATGCGCGCATACTTCTTATCGACCGATTCAAGGATGTACCACGGGGCAAATTCCGTCGAAGTCTTCTTGATCATCTCATCGATCGCAGTCTCGTATTTGTCCCACTTTTCGCGGTTGCGCCAATCCTCATCAGTGATCTTCCACTGCTTCTCGGGATTAGCCTGACGCTCCTTGAAGCGCTTTAACTGTGTCTTCTTATCGATCTGTACCCAGAACTTGATCACGACTGCGCCCCAGTCCGTGAGTTCCTTCTCGAACTCGTTGATCTCGTTATAGGCGCGCTGCCAGTCATTCTCCGAGCAGAACCCTTCGATCCTCTCGACCATGACTCTTCCGTACCATGTCCGGTCGAAGATCGCAATATGACCCGTCCTTGGAAGCCTCGTCCAGAATCTCCACAGGAAGTGCCTTGCCTTCTCATGCGGCTCAGGGCTTGCAATCGGCAATACCTCATACCCTCTCGGATCGAGCGCGCCGGTGATACGCTTGATGTTGCCGCCCTTGCCTGCCGCATCCCATCCTTCATACGCGATGATGACCGGAATCTTCTTCCTGTATAGCTTGTTATGCAGGTCCCTTAACTCGTCCTGCAGCTCATCAAGCCTCTTCTCGTACTCCTCGTCCGTGAGTTCCTTACCCTTCAGTTCGACTTCCTTAAGCAAAGGCGTCTTCTTGAGCTTGAACGTATTCTGCAGGATCGGCGCAGCCGTGCCGCGGTTCTTGAGCGCCGTCTCGATCCCCTGATTCAGGAACTCCAATACCTGGAGCTCAGCAAACTTCTTATCCTTACTGTCGATGATGTACCATGGCGCCGTCGGATTATTCGTATCCTTCAGGTACTGGTCGTAAACCTCAATGGCATCATCGTAGTGCTTGTTCTCATACAGGTCGCCCTTATCGACGCGCCACTTCGTGTCCTTGTCATCAAGGAGCTTCTCAAGGCGCTCCTTCTGTTCCTTCTTCCCTATCTGGAAAAAGAACTTCATGACAAGATATCCGTTATCAACAAGTGACCTCTCCGTCCTGTTGATCGAATCGATGCGCTCCTCATATTCCTTGTCATCCAGGAGATCCTCCATCCTCTCGTCCGTGATCTCCTCCATCCAATATGTATCGAAGAAAGCAAACTTGCCCTTCTCCGGGATCTCTTTCAGATACCTGTACAGGAACGGATATCTCAGGTCCTCCTTGCTGGGCTTCGGGAACGTCTTTACCCTGAAAAATCTCGGATCGATATTCTTAATGATCTTGCCGAGCACGCTGCCCTTGCCTGCAGCGCCCCATCCCTCAAATATGACCATTACCGGAAGCCCTGCTTCCTTTATCTTCATCTGCGCAGCGAAAAGCTTCGCTCTCTCATCAGACAATCTCTGCGCAAACTCTTCATCTTCCGGCTTGACCGCCTTCACAAAATCCTTAAGCATATGGGCCTCCTTCACAATTCAAATTTTCTTTATACCCTAATTATGAGAACCTCCCGCCCATTTTGTAAGTCGTTAATTGCGATATTTTCGGTGTTTTTGATTGTGCAGTTAACATAGGTAATAAGTAATTAAGAAAGAGACGCGTGTCTCTCCCTTGTCGGTTTTGTCGCGATTTTGCAGTTGTAAACCGACAAAGCGCCAACTTATAATCCCGGTATGCAGATACTTACACCTTACATTCCCAAAGAATACCTCGCCCTGCGTATCAACTACTGCAGGCAGCAGCTTGATGCACTACCGGAGGTTTCCACAACCAACCGGTTAATAAAAGGCATTAGAAGAGAGGTTTATGTATATAAGAATCATGCATATCTTCCCAACTGCAAAACCGGGAAGCAATTACAACTCGCTTTAGAGAAAAAAACAGAGATTGAAAGTAAACTTTCAATATATGAAGGTATCTGGAACAGTGCTTTTATTGGCACGCCTCCACCTGACATCAATCCGCAGAAGATAAGAAGGAGATTTATTGATGCCTCCGGAGAATCTGTAATCCTTGACAGGAAGTTTTTCGATAGCCTTAAACACGATTCCAACCCGTACTATCCTGAGCATAAAACTATATACTACAACGGCACTTACTACAGGTCTGCCTCGGAAGCAGCCATTGCAAGATTCTACACGGAACAGGGTATTCCATTTAAGTACGAACCGGAAATCTGGCTGAGCGGAATGAAGAACCCGATCTATACAGACTTCGTCATTCTGATAGAAGAACTCGATCTGTGTAAGTTTCATGAACATTTCGGACTGAAGAACGCCGCTGACTACAGCCGTAAAACTTCAACTACCTACAACAATTACTCAGGAGCCGGTATGCTCCCGGAATTGGATGTTTTCTACACGTATGATGTAGATGATGTTCCGTTTGACATCAGAAGTGTCATCACCAAACTGAACTCTGCAGTTTTCGATTCCTTGTTAGGTGTAGATATTCCTCTGTAGCCGGTTAGTTTTTCAGCTAACTTTTTCGCTAAAAAAGTTAGCTAAAATGTTAGCTTTTCGCAAAATCTCACTTTTCAGCTAACATTTTGGCCTCGAAATGTAAGACGTTTTGCAGACGCGCATTTACACCTTCTGCTCTACCTTTTCTGTGCCTCCCCAAAGAAAAATCCACCCATAAAAAAGGGGGCAATCGCCCCTCCTTATCTTCTAATCAGTTTATAACTGCCTTTTAGCTGGCCCTGATCTCTTCGAGCAATGTCTCGAAATCGACCTGGTCGAGTTCCGCTTCTTCCTTCAGGTCTGCGAAGCTCATGCCGGGCATTGTAGTAACGCTGTGCTCGCTTTCATTGTAGTCGTGGGATAACGTGAAATCTTCCATAGCAGCAACACCCTTATTAAGTTATTTCTCGTATTGTACTACTACTTTTAAAATTTCCATGATGATTTTTGCAATTGTAATAAAAACATAATTTAGGACCCTGCTGCAGGCACGTCTCCACAAATAAAAAGCCCCCGCCGGCCGGAGCCAAAAGCGGGAGCTTATCATTTATAACACCTTAGTCCTTAAGACTTGATACCTTTGCACTCGTTGACGTACTGTCTGATGGGACCAATGTCTGTGTACTTTCTGACGCCGTCGCCGTCGGGGATGACGAGGACAGGAACGTTAACGATGTCAAACTGCTTGGCAAGATCGAGATCGTCGTCAGCGTAGACGAGTTCGTAGTCGAAGCGCTGCTCGTCGAACATTGCCTTTACAGCCTTGCACTTAGCGCAGGTGTGTGTTGTGAAGAGCATCGGCTTGGTGCCTGCAGATTCAGGAGCGGGCATAAGGTCGGGCAGTTCCTTGTCTTCTGCAGGTGTAACCGTTACTGTTGCTGTTCTGGGCTTCAGTGTTGAATTGCATGTGTCATATGTCTTTCTGTCCTTGAACTCCTGGAGCTTACCGTCGTTCCAGTTCTTGACCGGACGATAGTAACCTGTGATACGGCTGTAGGTCTCGGTCGGGTTGCCGCACTCGGGGCAGGCCTTGACTTCGCCCGGGAGGTAGCCGTGAGCGGAGCAGATGGAGTATGTAGGAGACATTGTGTAGTAAGGCAGTCTGTAGTTCTCGGCGATCTTTCTTACGAGAGATGCTGCAGCCTTCCAGTCAGGGAGACGCTCGCCTAAGAATGCGTGGAATACCGTACCGGATGTGTAGAGTGTCTGGAGGTTGTCCTGAACGTCCAGTGCTTCGAAGATGTCTGATGTGTAGCCGACAGGAAGGTGTGAGCTGTTGGTGTAGTAATATACGCCGGAAGCTTCGTTAGCCGTGATGATGTCGGGATATCTTGCCTTGTCGTGCTTAGCGAGACGGTAAGCTGTGGACTCGGCAGGTGTAGCCTCGAGGTTATAGAGGTCGCCGTACTTCTCCTGGTATTCGGAGAGCTTGTTTCTCATGTGGTTCAATACGTCTGCAGCGAACTTCTGTGTCTCTTCGTGTGTGAGATCCTTTCTGATCCACTTGGCGTTGAGACCTGCTTCGTTCATGCCGACCAGACCGATCGTGGAGAAGTGGTTATTGAACGTTCCGAGGTAGTGCTTGGTGTAAGGATAGAGACCTTCCTCGAGGAGCTTTGTGATCGTGTTTCTCTTGATCTTGAGTGATCTTGCGGAGATGTCCATGAGGTGGTCGAGTCTCTTGTAGAAATCAGCCTCATCGGATGCAAGGTAAGCGATTCTGGGGATGTTGATGGTAACAACACCGACAGAACCCGTGGACTCGCCTGAACCGAAGAAACCACCGGACTTCTTACGGAGCTCACGAAGGTCAAGACGCAGACGGCAGCACATTGAACGTACATCGGAAGGCTCCATGTCGGAGTTGATGTAGTTGGAGAAGTAAGGGATGCCGTACTTTGCAGCCATCTCGAAAAGAAGCTTGTTGTTCTCTGTCTCTGACCAGTCGAAGTCTCTTGTGATGGAGTATGTAGGAATCGGGTACTGGAAGCCGCGGCCGTTAGCGTCGCCTTCGATCATGATCTCGATGAAAGCCTTGTTGACCATGTCCATCTCGGCCTTACAATCCTTGTACTTGAAGTCAACTTCTTTGCCGCCGACAATACAGTTCTGCTCAGCCAAGTCATTCGGAACTGTCCAGTCGAGAGTGATGTTTGTGAACGGGCTCTGTGTACCCCATCTTGAAGGTGTGTTAACGCCGTAGATGAAGGACTGGATATCCTGCTTAACCTGCTTGTAGCTTAAGTTGTCTACCTTAACGAAAGGTGCAAGATATGTATCGAATGAGGAGAAGGCCTGAGCGCCTGCCCACTCGTTCTGCATGATGCCGAGGAAGTTGACCATCTGGTTGCAGAGCGTGGAGAGGTGCTTTGCAGGAGCAGATGTGATCTTGCCTACGATGCCGCCCAAACCTTCCTGGATGAGCTGCTTCAATGACCAGCCTGCACAGTAACCTGTGAGCATGGACAAGTCGTGAATGTGGATATCAGCATTTCTGTGTGCGTCTGCGATCTCTTTGTCGTAGATCTCAGAGAGCCAGTAGTTAGCTGTAATAGCGCCGGAGTTGGAGAGGATGAGGCCGCCTACGGAATATGTGACTGTTGAGTTCTCTTTTACACGCCAGTCTTCAACCTTGACGTAGCTGTCTACAAGATTCTTGTAGTTCAAGAGAGCGGAGTTCATGTTACGGATCTTCTCACGCTGGTTACGATAGAGGATGTATGCCTTTGCAACGTCCTCATAACCCATTCTCTGGAGCGTAGCTTCTACGCTGTCCTGAATGGACTCGACGTCAACCTTGCCGTCAACTGCCTTCTTTTCGCAGTCGGATACAGCGTTTAACGCGAGCATATCAATGATCTGATTGTTAAACTCTCTCTTCTGTGCAACGAATGCCTTTTCGATGGCGCCCGAAATCTTACTTAAGTCAAAGTCTACGACCTTGCCGTCTCTCTTGATGATTTGAAACATGTTCCTCTCCTTCAGCTCTCTCCGCGCAATTTTGCCTGCGGTATTATTTTTTTCGCGTTCTCCAATGCCTTATCGAGCTCTTCTCTCGGCATCGCGGTCAGTCCCTCGCCGTTCAACAGGTCCCCGGAATCCACAAAGCTCTGCAGGAAGTAATTCTCAGTTCCTTCCACCTGCTTTGCGATCTTATCGAAGTCTGCCGCATCGTGCAGAGGCGATACCACCGTCGTTCTGAACTCGTGAGCGACTCCGCTGTCACAGATTGCCTTGATGCTCCTCTGAATGAGGGTTACATCGAAGCCCGGGATACCGACTGTCTCTGCATACTTATCGAATGTGTTCTTAAGGTCCATTGCGACGTAATCGACATTGCCCTCAGCCAGGATCTTCGCCAGCCTGTCCGGGAAAGTGCCGTTGGTATCAAGCTTGACCTTGAAGCCCATCGACTTGATCCTTGCAATAAACTCACCGATATCAGAATGCAGAAGCGGTTCTCCGCCTGTGATCGCAACTCCGTCAAGGATACCCTGGCGCTTCTTAAGGAATGCGAAAAACTCGTCTTCACTTATCCGCGACTCTTCCGGGGGATTGTTCACCAATGCCGGGTTGTGGCAGAAGGGGCATCTCAGGTTGCATCCGACGGTAAAAACCGTACAGGCAACGTTCCCGGGGAAGTCCAAAAGTGTCAACTTCTGAAGTCCGCCAATGATCATGCCCCAATACCTCGCTCTAGATTGAAAAATAGGTGCGAATGCGCTTCTCTTTCCATTGAAACGCTCTTTAAGATTACCTATATGTTGTGGTTCTGTCAACGGCAAATCACAATATATTGTGCCTGTAATCGAACTGTAACAAAAAG
Source organism: Saccharofermentans sp. (assembly GCA_024695565.1). Next base: position 21,704 of record JAILHX010000031.1, read on the forward strand.
CAGAAAAACTTGACAAACAATAGGGTTTCAAGACTTTTTTATCAATTTTTCGCGCCTGCTGAGAGTAAAAATGTAATATTTCTCATCGAATTTCCTACCCGGCCGGTGGGGTGATAGATGTTCCATGTGTGCGAAAACCATGCGGCGGGAACGTCTTCTCCGGTGCGCGAAAACCATGCGGCGGGAACGCCTTCTCCGTTATATGTATTAGCATCAAGAATAATTTATGTCCTAAACGCACGAAAAACGGCACTAAAAGGGCAAAAACGGGCAAAATCTACCCCTAAACACCCATTTTTTGTGCCGAAAAGGGCAAATCTTGAAGCACAGGGAAAAGACGGGCGGAAAACTCCGCGAGAGAAAAATGCGGAAAGACTCCGCGCAGTAAAAATCAGGAAGCAGGCACTAACAGCCAGGTTGCGTCTGCGTGACCGTCTATGTACTCGTCGTACTCGGCCGTGTCGAACAGGTAGGAGTAATTGACGAAGCTGCCGGGCTCGAAGATGCCCGTCTCGCTGTTGCGGACCAGCGCCGTTTTCTCTCCCTGGCAGATCGAGTAGGTGCCGTTCTTATTCTTAAGGATCGTGAAGACCTGGTCCTCGCCGTAGGAGAACCAGTCGACCGTGTTGCCGCCGAAAGACAGGAAGATGTCGCTGTCGTAGTCGTCTGCGACGATCCTGAATCTGTACTTGCCCGAATATCTCATGAGCTCGACCCTGACGCCGTCGCCATCGTAATCGGCTGCAGCGGGCATCAAGGTATAGACGCCCTCGGGAACAGGATTCCTGGTGCGGTCAACTTCAGAAGCGAAGTAATTCCTGTATTCAGCGAGGCCGTCCGTGAGCTGCATTCTGATCGCGCCAAGACCTGCTGCCGCAAACAGGAAGACAAGAGCGCCTGCGATAAAGAAGATGACGCCCGAACCGATCGATATCTTAACCTTGGTGAGTTTCTTAACGTCAACTGCAGAAAGTTTCTTAATCAGATCGACGAGGCCTGCGATTCCGACCGGGATCAGGATGACCATGTAAGACAATGTGTAGGACGGGGCGCCCTCCCAGATAAGATGGAAGACATAACCTCCGAGGAAGGTCAGGATCAGAAGGAGCGCGGGATTGCCCTTCTTACCGGTGCCGGCCTTAACTGCGGCTGAAGCTGCGCCGATAAATACCAGCAGCTGGAATATCTTGAGGCAGGAAGCGATACCGCTGATGAACCTCGGGCTGGAGATTGCCCAGATAAGCGGCGAGATATTGTTATTAAGATATACATTCCTGCTGATGAGTTCGAATGAGTAATGGGTGGGGTCAGACCACTCAGCCATGACCTTGCTCGTGTAAAAGCCTATAGCGTAATTGGGCTGGCCGGCAAACTCGCCGAGACGAGCCATGATGTCGCTCTTAGCCATCTCGGACTGAAGGGCAGAATCAAATCCCGTTTCCTGATATGTCAGTGCATTATAGCCGTTATACATGCCGGCTTCTTCCTGCATGCCCATCGCGATCCAGGACCACTTCGATGCGCCGGAAGAAACTTCCTGTCCCATTGCAAGGCCGACGATGAACACCAGAATAGCGTTAAGCAGGACTGCAGCAACGATGACACCGAGCGGGATGAGCAGGTCCTTATATCTCTTCTGTCTTAAGAATTCGAATGCGAGATAAAGCGTGATGCCGATCGCAAAGATCAGGAAGTTGTTCTTGAGCACGCAGGCGATCGCTGCAAATGAGATAACGGCAGCGACTTTCTTCGCGTCAGCCTTTTCGAGAACAATGTCACATGCGATCTTCATTGCCCTGACAGCGAAAAAGAGTCCCGGGATATCGCCGTAAATGCTCATCGCCTTTGCCTGCAGAGGCAGGAAGCAGAAGCCTGCGGCCATAACGAGGACCTGTGACTTCCTGGTCATTCCGAACTTGGCGCCGATCGATGCGAGGTCAGAATAGATGAACGGCACTAAGATGCAGTTGATCAGTATGACCGCGAGGTCGTTATAGTGGCCGGTCACAAAGCTCATCAGGTAGAGCACGACTGCCATGCCGAGATTGTTCGGGTAGATCCCGAGATATCCGGGCGGCGTGAAAGTCTCGAGTTCGCCCCACGACATTCCGTATGCGGCGCGCTGCGTCTCGATCTGGTCGACGCGCTGACCCATTCCGTTGATGCCGAGCGCCAGGATAAGGCACTCAGCAAAGACCGCGATCTTGAGGATAAGCATCGCACGTTTGTAGAAGCCGTCCTGTTCAAACTTATCGAAAAGCTTAGCAAACTTCTGAGTCTTGACTATGTATATTCCGAGCGCGAAAACCGCACCCAGAACGATCAGTATGATAAAAACCGGATTTAAGAATTTGATGCGGTGGCTTCCGATATCGGCGATCTGTCTGTATGTGCCGATGAAGCAGACTAAGAAGAGATAAAAGCAGGCCGCGAAAGCAAGGGCAGTAACAACTGTCTTGAATATCGTGTAAAGCGTGCTTTCCTTCTTAGATGTACCCATATAGAAAAAATAATATATTAATTAATCAACCATTTCAATTTGGGACCGGAGCTGGGGCGGCGCCTCTTTGGAGCGGCACCGTCATATTCCTGCACGTCAGTCCTTCTTCTTGACGATCCTGTTGAACTGCGGCCTTACTTCGACCTCGGTGACAGCGCAGCCGTCGCGCATGTATATTATGTTTCTCACGCACTCTGCGGTGTCTTCGGGAAGCAGATAGCAGCCGTCTTCTTCTGACGGTTTGAAGTCGGCGTTCCTGTAGAGCTTCGTGCCCGCGGTAAGATCAGGGCAGACAGTTACCACTCTGACGCCTGTCTTTCTGACCTCTTCGTAGAGGCTCCTGCCGTAGCTTCGAAGGCCGGCTTTGAGCGCGCCGTATGCAGCGCCGTGAGTGTTGATCCTGGTGGAAGTCACGGATGCGATGTTGACGATCATGCCCTTCGTATCTTTGAGCTTGGGAAGGAGCGCGGATGTGAGGATCATGGGGGCTTCGAGGTCAGTCCTGCACATCTCCTTGATCTGATCGGGTGTGTTGAATTCGGCAAGTCCGTAGTAGGCGCTCCCTGCCGCGTTGACAAGAAGGTCGACTTGCTTGATCTCACCAATCTTTTCGAGGAGGATATCGGTATCTCTTAAGTCGAGCGATATGCGCTTTGCAAAGAACGAAGCGCCCTCAGGAAAGATCCTTCCGATGCCGTAGACCTGGCAGCCTTCTTCGGTGAGCATTTTCGAGATTGCAAAGCCGATTCCGGAAGATGCTCCGGTAACGATAGCAGTCTTTAGTTCCATGTGAATATCTTCTCCCTTCCGATATGGTTTTCGAGCAGCCGTAAGACATAACTCTGCATCTCCCGGTCGGTATCAGGTTCATACTGGGCGACGCCTTCCTTGATGACATAAGGATACCACGCGATCTCAGAATCAGGGTATGCCCTGCGCATCTTGTTTAAGTAGACCGAAGATATCCTGAACGTGCCGACACTGACGTCCGTAAGCCTTCCAAAATCGATCCTTGCAGCGGTCTCTTCGATCAGTTCTTTATATGCCTTTTCCCAGTCGGGGATCTTAATAATGGGATCGAAGCACAGCCGCACATTTGCGCCCTTTTCGATTGCATTGGCGGCCGCCGTCAGTCTCGAATCAAGGTCTGCCGTGAGATGCTCGTATTTCCTGATAACTTCTTTTGGAGACAGTGTATATGCAAAGATAACATTCGGAATCGCGTCGCCTGCGAATGCCCATTTTGTCCTGAGCTCGACCAGAACGTCTTCGTGGGCTTTGGCAAGTTCCATCCAGAACTCTGCCTGCATCGTGGTCGACCACATGCCCAGAAGATCAGTGTCAAAGGACGCGCAGATATACATCGGTCCTTCTTTGAGTTTCTCTTCGACATCTTTTAGATAGTCTTCGAGGTTTACAAAGACGACAGTGTAGCCTGAAGGATACATGCCCTTGAGGTAGCAGTATTCGCAGTCAAAAGGGCAGTTCATCGCAGAACTTGCGTAGTAGAAATTCTCATGCCCGAACGACTGGCACACCGGCGCGCCCTTAAAGATCCTGTTGCCGTCCCTCACTGCAAGTATCAGCGTGCGGCTCTTTTTCTGCCCCGCGATATCCTGCCTCTTCCTGTCGAAAACATCCTTATAATGCTTTATCGGCACCACGATAGCTTCCGGGTGCTGCTCCAGGATCCTGCCCGTCAGGCCGTAGCTCAATGCCCTGTCCTCAACGTAAATATGAGTAAATCTCATCGAGCACCTCCCTTCCGGCCTTCTTGTCCCTCACAGGGATCCGCCCTTCTCCGCGCATCTTCTCCAGCAGGCCGTTTAATTCATCAACGCGGTCTGAAGCAACGCAGTAGTGCTCAATATCCTTGAGCTCGTTTCTCATGTATTGTGTCAGTCTGAGCTCTTCGAAAACCTCTTCTTTCAGAAACTCATATTCTTTAGGATCGCCTCCCGCAGTCAGAAGCTCTGCGATCTTCTTTATCTCATCAATATGCTCTCTCATAAGTGCAGTCACTTCATTAGCCGTCGGGAACCTGTCACCGCTGTCAGATACGACTTTATATATGGCGAGATTAGAAGGCGGAATGACCTTCAAAACACTCTCACAGATAATAGAAGATTCCATGTCGTAGAGCATGCCGTCATGAACTTCGGTAACTATTTCAGATGATGTAGAGACCGGCATCTCTTCCGCTCCGGATTCGAAAAGAATGTCCGGATAAAATCTTCTGCCTGTATCAAGCGATATGACCTGATTGATGAGATAGCCCCTGCCCCTGTTCATGCCTGCGCAGATGCCGGCGTTGAGAACGAAGTCTTTTGCGGTAAGGTTTATTTTCGAGAGCTTGTCAGAAGCACGGCTGCCGGTGCCCGTGACGACGACCTCGCCGGGGAGTCCTGTAAGAGCTGCTGCTTCGCATTTAAGAGCCGTGAGAATGTATAGCAAGTGAATGGCCGTCCCGTCTTTTTTGATAATTATATTATAAAGTGTTAATATTAGTCGTCTTGAAGACAACGGAGGTTACTTATGGACAGATTACTTACGGGCCTTCAGCCCAGCGGTTCACTTACGATTGGAAATTATGCGGGCGGTATCTCGCAGGTCGTAAACTATCAGAAGGATTATGAGACACTGCTCTTCGTCCCTGATATGCATGCCATCACGGTTCCCCAGGATCCTGAGGCGCTTCACAGGAACATCATCAACGCCATCGCAATGTATATCGCCTGCGGCGTCGATCCTGATCTTCCCAGCATGCACATCTACATTCAGTCGGAGAATCTTTATCACGCAAATCTGTCTTGGATCTTCGAGTGCCACACACCTCACGGCGACCTTACCAGAATGCATCAGTTCAAAGCCAAGTCAGCGCTTCACGAAGCTTTCACGGAGGGCCTCGTAACATATCCTGACCTCATGGCCGCAGATATCCTGCTCTACGATCCGAAGTACGTTCCTACCGGCATCGACCAGAAGCAGCACGTTGAGCTCGCGAGAAACCTCGCCATCAGATTCAACAACCGTTACGGCGAACTCTTTAAGATCCCCGAGCCGCTCATCCCTACGATCGGCGCTAAGATCCGCGACCTTCAGAATCCTAACCAGAAGATGAGCAAGTCAACGGACAACCCGAAGGCTTCCGTATTTCTCTCCGATCCAGAGAAGACCATCAGAAAGAAGATCATGAGCGCCGTTACGGATTCAGACGGCGTCATCAAGTTCGACGAAGATGAGAAGCCCGGCGTATCGAACCTTCTTACCATCTATTCCGTATTCACCGGCAAGACTATCGAAGATGCAGTTGCAGAGTTCGAAGGCGGCGGTTACGGCGACCTCAAGAAAGCCGTTGCAGAAGCAGTCGTCTCCAAGGTCGTTCCCTTCCAGGACAAGTACAACGAAGTCATCTCAAGCGGCATCATCAATGACATCCTCGATGCAGGCCGCGATTACACCAACGAGATCGCAAAAGAGAAGTACGAACTCGTCCGTAAGGCAGTCGGATTCGGCAGAGTCTGAAGCTTATAATTATTTGGATTTTTAAGGACGTCTCACAAGCTCGTGAGGCGTCCTTTTTTCGCGATTAAGATAAGGCCCGATACCGCTGCTGTACACTTTAGAGGGCAAAAAATGTACAGGCGCGTCTATCCGGATTCGCTTGATGCCTCCGTGGCTTCTTCCAAACAACTCCCGGGGCCCTTGTTGGAAAAGGCGTACTTTGCCGGAGCCGGTTTTCGGGGGGCATCGAAGCTAAGGGCTGCCTCATACCAAGACAGCCCCATGTGATTAAGTGTTCCTGTTTTTCCAGAAGTATCCGCTTTTTATCACGGTCTCTATGTGAGAGCTCGCTTCGCCTAAGGACGCGCGCAACTTCTTTATGTAGGTGTCGACCGCTCTGTCGTAACCTTCAAAATCCCTTCCCCATACGGCGTCTAATATCTGGTCTCTTGATAAGATCTGTTCCCTGTTCTCTATGAAGAACAGCAGCAGGTCGTATTCTTTTGGTGAGAGCTCGATGCGCCTTCCATTTACGCTTACCTGCCTTCTTGCAGGCTCTATAGAGATCTCATCTATCTCAATGCGTCCGTTTTTTACCAGAAGACCTCTATAGCGGTTGATCAGAGCGTTGACCTTCATCAGCAGGAGTTTGGTCGAGTACGGCTTGGTCAGATATTCATCGCCACCTATCTCGTAACCCTCGATGATATCGTTCTCGCTGTATAAAGCAGTCAGGAAGATAACAGGAACATCGTAACGTGTTCTGATGAATTTACAAACTTCCCTTCCGTCTTTGCCGGGCATCATGATGTCCAGTATGATCGCGTCGTAGCGGTTCTGCATGACCATCCGGCACGCATCGATTCCGTCGCCGACCTGGTCTACGTCAAACCCGTTCTTCTCTAAGAACGTTGCCGTGATCTTCCTTAAGGAAACATCATCTTCTGCAAAAAGGAGTTTGTATTTACTGTCTGTCATTCCTTTGCCTTTTTCATCTCGAACCAGAACGTCGTCCGGCCTGATGTACTCTCTGCCCCGAACTTCGCCTTGTGGAGCTCTAAGATGCTCTTGTTGACTGCAAGGCCGACGCCGGTGCTGCTCATTCTGTCAGTGCGGGCCTTGTCCTTCTTATAGAACAGATCCCATATCTTTTTAAGGTCTTTGCTGCTTATGGTCCCGCCGTCGTTTGTGACCTTGAACATCACGCTGCTGCCCGAAGTAAGAAGGCTGACCTCAACCTTTTCCTTACCGTATTTTATCGCATTGGACAGGAAATTCGAGATGACCATGTTCATCATGTCGAGATCTGCCATGACGATGTATTCGCCCCCGTCATTATCCTTCTTGAAATCAACAGTGATGTTCTTCTCTTTGGCGATCTTTTCCATGTGTCTGTAGCATGCTTCGGAGAGCTCGAAAAGTTCCACCTCTTCTAAGTCCAGTTTGATCTCGCCGGAATCCATTTTCGAGAGGTTCAAAAGAGTATTGACCATCTTGCTCATGTGATCGACTTCGGCATTTATCTTTGCAGATACGTCAGCGCGGTCATTCTCGTCAACGAGATCCCAGTTCTCGACATAAGCCTTGGTAACTGCAAGGGGAGTCTTCAATTCGTGGGCAAAGCTCCTCGTAAGGCTCTGTGTCCTTGATTCGTAGTTCATTCTGTTTACGTACATCCTGCGCATCAGGATGATGGTAACTGCCAGAAGGACCAGAAGGACAAAGATGAACAGTATGTATGCATACATGTAGTTGGAGAATACATACGCCAGCGGATGGAAGATGTATGTATCGTACTCATAGAGCCCGATCTCGATATCGGTAAGCGGCATGGCTATGGCTGAATTGTCTATTATCAGCGCATAGGAGGTCTGCCAGCCGGTATCGATGACAGAGATCTTGTCGTACTCTCTGTAATCGTCAATGATCTCTTCGTACTTGCTCTGTGCTTCAAGATTCAGTTCGGTGTTTTCCTCTTCTACGACATCAGCTTCCTTTATGTCATAGCTGTAGGTTTCCGTAATGGCGCCGTCTTCGTCTGTCAGATTGAATACCGGCGCGGCAATAATGGCCGTATATCCGTCTTCGCTATAGACCGTATAACCGATGGATTCGCCGTTGGAACCGAAGAGAACTACATCACTGTCTTCTGTAGCCTGGAAAAATACTTCACCTGTTTCCAAACTGTAAAAATCCACTCCGGGTTCTATGGTCACCGATATGCATTTAAGTTCGGTCGATTCAATCACCTCTGTCGTAACTCCGTCCAGATAAGCATAACGGCCGTAATGTCCTATGTCGGGATCGGTCCTGCTCGTAAGGAACCGGTAAGCATCAAACACTACCAGCGTTGATTCGCTTTCTTCAGTGTTCTCGATAACGATATTGCTGACATCGAAAGTGTTCTCCGCCCCGGTTACTTTCTTCATGAAAACTGAATTGGCGGCATTCACCTGAATTATGGTGAACAGTAAGCCGCCAAGCGCTGCCGCGACTGTGATCAAAGCACAAATTAGAACCGTGATCTTAACATAATTCTTTTTCATTCCTATTATCCTCCTATTTGCGCGCCTCCCCATTGCCCGCTCTATAACAGGAGTATAAACAGGCGATGTGTAATCTTTATGTACACGTGTAAATTTTTTCCATAAACGATCAACGCCGAAGCTACTTATTGCTCCGGCGTCTTTTCTATCCCTTTTTCCATACTTGCGGTAAATTGTCTTATTCAATGTGCCACAGATAGCTTCGATCGTATTTGTCCGGCAGGTAGATCCACTCGCCGTCTGATTTCTCAATTACCCAGCATTCTTCTTCCTCATCCCATTCCATCCAGCCGTAATCACCGTAGTCGGAAGAGATGCCCTCGTACCAATACTGCCAGGTATGTGTATTGGTCGTGTCGTTGTACCAGAAATAGCAATCGGTCTCCTTATCGTAGTAGCACTCGTATTCGTCATCCCAATCACAGTAACGTCCGAGCTCTTCTACGTAGTAGCGGTCCTGAACTGCTGTTGCTTCATACTGATCCTGCCTGTCTTTGTTCTCCTGCTGGTACTGCTGCAGGAATGAAGGAAGTTCGGGAAGTTTATTAAAAAACTTCTTGGCCATTTCCATATCGAGCGTGCCTCCCGTGATCGCAAAGAATCCCAGGAAGCCAAGTACCAGGAGCAGGATCGGAAGCTTTACGAAGATATCGAAAGCATTCAGTTTACCGGGATTTCCTCTATCTGAAGAAGAATACTCGCGATTGCTGATCCCTGCATCGTAATGTGTTGATGTACTCTTTTTTGAAGGTGGCATATCAGTTCCCTCCCTTATTCCCAAAAGCCCTATTCCGAAGGCTTAATTCCTGAGGACCGGCGCCAGTTCCTTATTCCACTTAAATTATATTTTTCTTTTGATATTCCCGTCCATAATAATCGGTTGCACAGAATTACCAAACCGGAAATATCCGGAAAATATCTTTTATCTCTTTAGTGCACTAAAATCGCGATCTTCCCCAATTAACAGTAACGCCGGAGATAATTTCTCCGGCGTTTTCCTTGGTCGTTTTTAAGTTTTTTCGAGCACTTTAATCTTCTAAAAGTGTGTACAAGATCTTATAAAGCTGTGCCGCATCGTTCTTGCCCAGCCTTACGCACGAACCAATCTTTGCGGGGATGTCTTTCGCCTTCTCGTATAACGCTCTTCCTTCTTCAGTCAGAGTAACGATGACTACTCGCTCATCATCTTTGCTTCTGGTCTTCTTTATAAGACCCTGCTTCTCGGTGATCTTGAGCATCGGCGTAACTGTGCCTGTATCGAGCATCAGTCTCCTGCACAGTTCACCGACCGTGATCTCTTCTTCTTCCCACAGCACGAGGAACATGATGTACTGTGTGTACGTAATGCCCAGCGGCTTTAAGTGCGGGGTGTAGAGATTTACTATTTTCCTCGCAGCTGCATAAAGCGGGAAACACAGCTGCGAACCAAGCTTCATTGAGTCCTTAACTTTCATAAGATCACCCTTTATATCAGATCAGACTCTCGACGAATTTCCTGACTTCCTTCATGTCAGCCGTAGGTTCGAATCTCTTAACGACGTTGCCCTGGCGGTCAACTACGAACTTCGTGAAGTTCCACTTGATATCGGGATTGTTCATGAAGTCCTTATCGATCTTCTTGAGCATAGTGTTCATCGCAAGTGCCTTGGGTCCCTTGCCGAATCCTTCGAATCCCTTCTGCTCCTTAAGATATGTATACAGAGGAAGCTCGTTCTCGCCGTTAACATCAGACTTCTTCATCTGAGGGAACTGAGTCTTGTATTTAAGTGTGCAAAACTCGTGGATCTCTTCGTCTGTTCCGGGTGTCTGGCCTGCGAACTGGTTGCAGGGTACATCGATTACTTCGAATCCCTTGTCGTGAAGGTCTTCGTACATCTCCTCGATGGGCTTGTAGTGAGGTGTGAAGCCGCAGCCTGTTGCAGTATTGACTATAAGAATAACTTTTCCTTCAAAATCTTTAAGAGAGATCTCCTCTCCCTTAGGTGTAGGTACTGAATAATCGTAGATGGACATATCATGCTCTCCTTTCTGTTTCATTTGATACAATTATATTGTGTCAAATATAATTCCGTATATTAAACTTCCGTCCGGTTTTGTTCTGTTTTTTGTTTTGAAGTTCGCGAAAAGAATTACACTCTGCTCTTCAGAAAATCAGCAACGGCGTCGTCCTCGTTACTTCCGATTATTGCTGTCGCATAAGGTTTAACTTCGTCTAGTGCATTAGCTACCGCGTATGCTTCATCCGCAATCTTGAACATCGATATATCGTTAAGGGCATCGCCGAAGACAACGAGCTTTTCAAAACCCAGCTTCTCCTTGAGCTTTAAGACGGACTTTGCCTTCGTGCAGTTCTGAGGACATATCTCGAGCCAGTATTCGTCTCTGTATATGTCCTTCTGGAATATGCTCTCCCACCCTTTATATTCTTTTACCTTATCGTAAACGGAACCTATGAGTTCCTTGCCGCCTATCATGGTGATGTAGCCCGGAACTCCTGTGAAGAGATCGTCCATGTTCGTCGTTTCCTTCATGGAAGGATCGTTTTTATAGTAGTCAAGATAACCCTGGAATCCTTCAGTGTGTTCACCCTTCATGAATGCTCTGATCATGACGTCACCCATGAAGCAGGATACAAAACCGCAGCAGGCGATCTCGGGGATCATGTTCTTCAGAAGTTCTACTTCTTCCTTCGTGAAGACGAATCTTTCCAGGTGTTTTCCCGTATTGTTGTCTGCTAAGACTGCACCGTTTCTGGTGATTACGGGAAGCTGTAACTTAAGGCCTCCTGTTATGGTCCTGGCGCTCTCGACAGATCTTGCAGTTGCATAAGTAAATGCCAGGCCCTGTGCTACCAGCTCGTTTATCGTCCTGACCGTGTATTCGGAGAGCTGCTCGTTGTTTCGCATCAATGTTCCGTCGAGGTCAGATACATAAAGGATCTTATCTCTCATCAGAAATTATTCTCCGCTTCAAAACGCTCAACGAATTCTTCCAAGAACTCGTGTCTTGTCACCGCCATCTCACGCGCAGCATCAGTATTCAACTCATCTTTTAAGAGAAGGAGCTTCTCATGGAAATGTTCTATGCCGTCTTCTAACGATCTGCCGTGCCTGCCGCCGTACGCAAAGGTTCTTGCGATCCCCATCGCGCCCATCGCATCCAACCTGTCGGCATCCTGAACGATCTTGCCTTCTATAGAAGCCGGTTTCCTGCCGCGGTTCTTGCTGAAAGAAACCGAGTTTATGATCTCGCAGATGAACTCTGCCTTATCGGGTGATACATCGTGCGAGGATAAGAATTTTCGGGCGTTTGCATTATCAACAGTATCGAAGAGTTTATGGTCATCAGCATCGTGAAGAAGAGATGCAAGCGCAACGACTTCGAGGTCACTCCCCGGCTCCTTCTTCGCTATTGCCATCGCGTTGGAAAAAACTCTTAAGCTGTGGTTCAGATCGTGTCCGTCAGAATGTCCCGCGAACAGTTCTGCAATGTATTCTTTGGCTTCGCTGATCAGCTTATCGTCCATGGCCTAATAAACTAATTCTCGTTCGGGTAGACCAGGCGCCTGTCGGTATCGAACCACTCTGCGATCGTTCTGAACATCTTGACGATGAACTCGCCCTTGGGCGTGATCGAATAAGAACCGTCCTCATTCTGGACGATCGTACCAGTTACGACCTGCTCGTCGAAGCGCTTCTCGAATGCGCCATAATCTTCAACATATTTGGACGTGAAGACCTCACCGACTGATTCTTCGGTGAAGGTCTGGTCCTTATTCTCTTCCATGTAACTGAGCATGAAGACTGATACGGAACGCTCGACCGTTACGGGCACGAGTGTTAAGAACACCATGTTCACGCAACAGAAGATGGTGAACATCATGATGACGTCTCTTACCGTGATAAATCCCCAGAACTTTCTGATGACTGCCATGATGACAGCGGATACCACGCCCGTGATCAATATGAACGCGACGCCTCTGTACATGAGAACTTCCATGTTCTTCAAAAGGCCGGTGTGGAACAGTCCGATGAACATCGCTGTACATGCCAGGTAGATCAATATGTAGATGCCGATGAGCAACAATGTATTGCCTAAGTTACCGCTCCCCTTAGCCTTCTTAGTCACGTTAAACGCCTCCGCTCCTGCGGTTTGCTTCGTCGGCAGAAATAGCTCTAGCCTTAGCGACAGGGTCTGCGATGACATAAGCCGAACCGTTGCTGCTTATCTGGATCGCAGTTCCGCAGAATTCGCAGAAACCTGTTGAGTTGCGGCGGATACGGTTGCCTGTAGCGCCGCAGTTAGGGCACTCAACCGCTACACTGTCACGTGCGATCTCATCTTCAAGTCTTGTTCTCTGATATTTGTTGTTCTCGTAAACAGCCTTCTCCCTTGATGCTTCAGCCTCAAGCCTTGCTCTCTCGGAAGCCGTTCTCGATCGCTCGATCTCCTGCTGCTTCAGAATATGATCGCTGACTCTAAAACCTATCCTAACGAGACTACCAAGTCCTATCCCAAACATTAGTATCTCCTCCTTATTCCTAATCTTATTCCAACGATTATTTTACCATGATATAGAGCTCCCGCGCCAGTCTCGCAACAGGCAATCCGACTACGTTTGCGTAGTCTCCGTTTATGCATTTTACCAGTAACGCGCCTTCGTCCTGGATGCCGTATCCGCCCGCCTTATCGTACGGCGAACCGCTGCTTATGTAATCATTTATCACTGCCTTCTGGCAGTCATCCAGAGGGTTAAATTCAACGCGTGTTTCTTCGGTAAATAACCTTATGTCGCTCCCGCTCATTATAGCTACTCCGGTCGCAACTACATGCGTGTTGCCCGAGAGCGCAGAAAGCATTCTGACCGCATCTTCGCGGTCCCTGGGTTTTCCGAAGATAATGTCATCTAATATGACCGAAGTATCGGCGCCGATGACTATCGAGTTCTCCTTCACGCTGTCTTCCAATTGCTCGAAAACAGCCTGCGCCTTGAGGCGCGCTAAGCCTTCGCTGACCTTAAGCGCGGGCACTCCCTTTTCTTCCATGCGGAGCTCTTCGCTTCTCTCATCGACATCAACTGTTATGATGTCGAAGTCTTCAATAATTGAAGACAGCAATTCGCGCCTCCTGGGAGACGCGCTTGCTAGAATGATTCTTTTATTGATATTACTTAATAACACTTATTCTGTTTTATCTTCCACTTTCTCGGATGCAGGTTCCTCTGTCTTGGGAGCCATGTCCGGAATTATCGATTTAACGGGCTCAACGGGCTTGGGCTCTGCAGGAGCAGATTCCTTACCGGGGATGATCGACTTAACAGAAGCTTGAGCCTGACCTTCTTCCTTCTTCTCTCCGCCTGCCTTGGCAGCTGCCTCGGCCTCTGCCTTCGCCTTGGATGCGGCAACCTGGGCTGCCACAGAAAGCGGTCTCGGACGGGCAGGTCTCTCTGGCGCTGCTTGAGCCTGAGCAGGTGCATGACCCTGTGCCTGTGCAGGTGCCTGCGCTTGTGCCTGACCAGGAGTCTGTGCCTGCGCAGATGCAGGTGCCTGGGGTCTTGCGGAAGTCTTAGCGGGAGGTGCCGAAGTGGATACCGAGCTTGCCTGTCTGGTTACGGCGCTCTGCTGCTTAAGTCTGGCTTCCATTGCGCTCGCGCTGGTCTTCCTGTCGAAGTTAGCCTGCTGTGCACTTGCAGCTGCAGCCTGTGTGCCGCCCTGCTGTGCGCCTGAGATCGTATCGCTCAGAGATTCCTTGAAGCTGATGACATTCTCGGGAAGGATACCCTTACTGTTATCGGAGAACCTGGCATCAGGATTCTCGCTGAACAGTGAATATGCTTCTCTCGGATTCTCTTTGTGTGTGATCTTGTAGTAGAAGTTAACGAGCTTAACGAGGGACTTGCTCATGACGAGTCTTGAAGCCGTCTTGACCGGTGCTTCGACACCCTGGATATCGTTAACGTCCTTGAAGAACTCGCCGCTGGTCTTGTACTCGCCGCTGATGATGTAGCCGGCACCGGGCTCGCCCTTGTCTGCCAAAGTAAGCATCGCGTTTGCAACGTCTCTTACGTCAACAAATGCGCGGCCGCCTTCCTTCGGAGGTGTTGTTCCGTTATTGATGAAACTGTTCAGTACCTTGTTGATCTCGTAGTCTTCGGAGTAGCCGGGACCGATGATGAATGTAGGCAGGACCATAACCGCATTGAGCTTGTTTAATGCAACCTTCTCCATAACATAAGCTGCAGCTTCTGCCTTGGACTTGGCATACTCACCTTCAACCTTGTTACGGTCGAAGTGGATCGTTAAGTTGTCGCCTGTTACTTCAGGATTAAGAGCATATGCGGAACTTAAATAAACGAGTTTTCCGATCTTACGCTTGAGGCACATGTCTACGACATTCTCTGCGCCGATCACGTTAACTCTTCTCATGGTGAGATTCGTTGAATCTGAGAGCGATACATACTCATCCGTGTGGAAGAGGACTGCCAACCTCGGATCGTCGAGCTCGAAAAACTCTTTCATTGAATCCTTGTCTGTGGAAATACCGTAGCAAATCTCAATATTAGGATTATTCCTGTAGATCCTGGTGTCTGAGAGTTCGCTCATGAGAATCCTTACATGTTCTCCACGCTCCAAGAGCATACTGATAACGAACTTACCTAATGCGCCTTCACCGCCTGATACAAGATACTTAACCGACATACACACTCTCCTTGAAATAACGTATGTTGCTTACTATCTGCTCTTATATATAGATCCGTCACCCTTCTATTATATAAGATTACCTTATCTGTGAACAGAATACTGTCCGGACGGACTGCCGTATACTAAAATTCATTGTACCTTGTCAATTTTCAGTTTACAAACAACAAACTGAAAATGATTGTTGACAATTCTGTTACGCAAGTATATTCTGATGGCACATTTCCGCATCGCAGGAATGTATACAGTTGAATACCTCTAAAGGCTGTGACGAAGAAGGCCGCAGAGATTCGTTCAATACAGAGAAGTGCTATTTGCTGAGAGGCACGTGACGATATTTGCACCAGGCTATCCCTTCCGAGCCGGCACCCCGAACAGAGTGATCTAAGTAGACAGTGCCCGTGATGCTGCGTTAAGGCAAAGGAGTTGTTAGACTTCGAAGTGGCAGACAGACCGTCTGCAAGTTGAGTGGTACCGCGGATTTATATTCGTCTCAATGTCCAAGTAGGATGTTGGGGCATTTTTTTTGCCCTGACAAAAGACAGACAAGACAGATTGACAGAAAAGGAGAATGGTTATGTCAACAGCACAAAACAGCAACGTAGAGCTAAGACTCGCAGAAGTTGCAGACAGAGTTCACGGCTTAAGACTCGATATGGGTCTATCACCTGAGGAAGTAGCATCCAAACTTGATATTACTACTGAAGAATATCTCAAGTTTGAAGAAGGCACCCAGGACTTCAACTTTACGTTCATTTATAAATTCGCAAACCTCGCAGGCGTTGAAATCTCTGACATTATGGAAGGTTCATCCCCTTCCCTTAAGGAATATGCAGTAACCAGAAACGGCCAGGGCAGCCCTATCACAAGACGCACAGGCTATAAGTACCAGCGTCTTGCATCAAGATTCAAGAACAAGCTCTGCGAGCCCTTCCGCGTCGTAGTTCCTTATTCTGAAGAGGCTTTGAATCCTCCCTATCACCTCGTTTCACATAACTATCAGGAGATGAACATCGTCGTTAAGGGCACACTTAAGGTAATCATCGGCGATTCCACCGAAGTCCTTCACGAAGGTGACTGCATCTACTTCGATTCAACACAGCCTCACGGCGAGTTCGCGCTTGGCGGCGAGGACTGCGTATTCTATGCGATCATCTTAAACCCTGAGGCATGGGGCAAGGGTGAGAACTACACCACACCTTACAATTCAGAAGAGCTTCGTACCGATAACGTTACAAACGTTGATGCAGCAAACCTCGAAGATGCTGTTTATACACACTACCTCAACGGCATCCTTGACGAGAACGGCACAATGGTAGACGTTGACGTTAACGTTCCCGCATGCAAGAAGTTCAACTTCGCATTCGACTGTGTCGACGTTATCGCTGATAAGAATCCCGACAAGCTTGCTATGCTCTGGGTCGCAAAAGACTGCGTAACAGAGAAGAGATTCACCTTCGCAGACATCAAGAAGTATTCCAATATGACAGCGAACTACTTCAAGTCTTTGGGCATCGGCAAGGGCGACAAGGTCGTTCTTGTTCTGAAGCGCCACTACCAGTTCTGGTTCGCCATGATGGGCCTCGAGAAGCTCGGTGCCGTAGCTATCCCTGCTACCCACCTGCTCCGTGACCACGACTACGAATACCGCTTCAACGCAGCAGGCGTTAAGGCTGTCTTCGTAACTGCTGACGACGATGCTGCAGACGAAGCTGAGAAGGCTGCTAAGACTTGCGGAGTAGAGACACTCATTCTCTGCAACGGTTCAAGACCCGGATGGCACGACTTCAACGAGGAGTTCAAGAACTGCTCTGACGTTTTCGAGCGCCCTGCAGATTATGCATGCGGCTACGATCCGATGGTAATGTTCTTTACTTCCGGTACATCAGGTTATCCTAAGATGGCTCTGCACTCTTACATGTATGCTATCGGTCACATCCCGACAGCTAAATATTGGCAGAATGTCGATCCTAACGGTCTCCACTTCTCCATCTCTGATACAGGCTGGGGTAAGGCACTCTGGGGCAAGCTCTACGGTCAGTGGCTCTGCGAAGCTCCTGTCTTCACATTCGACTTCGACCGCTTCAAGGCAGAAGAGATCCTGCCCATGTTCAAAAAGTACAACATCACTACATTCTGCGCACCTCCTACGATGTTCAGATTCTTTATCAAGGAAGACCTCTCAAAGTACGATCTGTCTTCACTCAAGTATGCAGTTACAGCCGGTGAAGCTCTGAACCCTGAGGTTTTCAATAAGTTCATGGAAGCTACCGGAATCAGGCTTATGGAAGGCTTCGGCCAGACCGAGACAACTCTCGTTATCGCTAACCTCGTCGGTTCGAAGATCAAGCTCGGTTCAATGGGCAAGCCCAATCCGCTCTACGACGTTAAGATTCTTGATCCCGACGGCAACGTATGCAAGCCCGGTGAGACAGGCGAGATCTGCATCAACACACAGAACTACCATCCGAAGGGACTCTTCCTTCAGTACTATCTCGCACCCGAGCTCACCAACGATGCATGGCACGACGGCTGGTATCACACAGGCGATACCGCATGGATGGATGAGGACGGATACATCTCATATGTCGGCCGTACGGACGACGTCATCAAGTCTTCCGGTTACCGTATCGGACCCTTCGAGATCGAGAACGTCATCATGGAGCTTCCTTATGTACTCGAGTGTGCCGTTACAGGTGCTCCCGATCCGCAGGGCGTAAGAGGCATTGTCGTAAAGGCTACCATCACGCTCGTTAAGGGAACTGAAGGTACTGAAGAACTCAAGAAAGAGATCCAGCACTACGTCAAGGAGAAGACTGCTCCTTACAAGTATCCCAGAATCGTTGAATTCGTCGATGAACTTCCTAAGACGTTCAACGGCAAGATCATGAGAAAGGCTATCAGAGCTGCTGAAGAGCAGAAGTGATCAGAGAAGCCTTCAAGAAGCTTTTAACCAGAGCGGCTCTATCGCAGAGCCGCTTTTTTTCTGCCCCGGTATTATCCTGACATCAAATCTCTTATCCCTCACAAACGGCCACAGGCAGTCGTATGCTTCCTTGGGATTACCAAATTCAGGTATCGGAAAATCCGAGATATCAAGCAGCATGTTCTGGTCCGAGCAGCGCTCAAGAAGAAGGTGATGACGCTTGTCGTACACGATGAGATCATCGATGTCGCGGCGCTTCAAAATGGATTTGCGGATGAGGGGCAGGATGGAATTCCTCGGGTTGATAACGGTACATGCAGCCTCCTCGCCCAGATAAAAATCCAGTTCCTTAAACGTGGTCTGTGCCTCGCGGTAGAGATCTCTTATTGCCATCTGGATACCGTTCATCATCTCGCTCGAATAATCTTCGGCAACGCACGCACCGTACTTAAGCGAACAGAAGATCATCTTGTACAGATTGATCTCGAGGCCCTTCGCATCCGTCAGGAAATAGTCCGACGCCATCTGCTGGACTTCCGCGCTGCTCCTTGCAGATATCATGGAATAAAGATACTGGGCATCCTTCATGCTGGTCGGGATGTTGACCGCGTCATCAAAAGCCGCATCCGGGCGGTCTTCTGTCAGGCGCCTGTCGGTTATCGAGGCAGGCACCCTGCCGGACCTCAAGGCCGCAAGCACCGCGCACAAGTAACCCTCAAAAGTCCCGTCGTACGTATATCTGTTGCCCTGATCTGACATATGATCTGCCTCCTTTTGCATTTATGGTGCCGTCATTCTAGCACCCCGAACATATGTTTGTAAATAGTGATTTTCGGGCCTGTCCGATTATTGGTACGCAAAGGCGGAATTTATTTTTTTGCACAAAAAAGCTGCCACCTTAAGTGACAGCCTCATAAGTATCATTTGTGCCGCAGATCAGGGCTTGGGGAATCCGATCTCCTTGAGGAACATGTCGATCTTCTCTCTGTCGCGCTTGCTGCCGTTTACTGTGAACACTTCGATGTAAACGTTCTGGTTTACGTAAATGCCGCCGTAGAGCTCGATGTCATCGTAGCTGTAGAGGCTGCGTGAATAGAGCATGACATCTGAACTGTCATCGAGATCTCCGTCGAAGAGGATCGTGCCGCGTGTCTTATTCATGGACATTGAGTGAGAACCTTCGAAGTCCTTATCCTTAATAATGTCTTCGAAGTCATCGTATGCTTCTTCGAAGTAATCCATGGCGTCTTCAGCTTCTTCGAATCTGATGTATGTATAGTAGTTATCGCCGTCCTGGGCATAGATTATGTACTCTACATCGTCGCCGTTAACTTCGGTCTTCTTCCAGTGATAAGTCTCGTCGTCATCGATTCCGACAGCTTCATCAAGTGCGTCGAAAAATACATCTTCGTCATCAATGACCTTGAAGTTTGAACAACCTGCGATCGAGAGTGTTGTAGCAAAAGCAAGGACTGCAGCAGTTACTGCGCGCAATTTCTTCATAGGCTGTGCCCTCCTGTACGTGCGGATATATAAATATTACGCTACGCAAAAATGCATTTCAACAAACAACGACAGATTTGTATCATGACAAAAAAATTCCCGTCACGGGGGCCGCGGCGGGAATTAGAACTGAAAATTTTTGCGATAGATCAGGCGAGCTTTAAACGGTGGTAATTCTTCTTGCCCTTACGTACGATAGCTTCGCCGCTGGCATCGAAGTCAGATTCCTTAAGCTCATAGAACTGGTCCTCAACAACGCTGTCATTGAGGTAAACGCCCTTCTGCTGGATCATACGTCTGGCTTCGCCCTTGGACTTCATAAGTCCTGCCTTAACGAGCGCGTCTGCGATCTGCATACCGGCCTTGAGCTCATCAGCCGTGATCTCAGTAGTCTTCATGTCTTCAGATCTTCCTGCGTTCTCGAAAAGATCCTCAGCGGTCTTCTTAGCGATCTCAGCAGCTTCTTCGCCGTGAATGATCTTAGTAACTTCGTAAGCAAGTCTCTTCTTGGCCTCGTTGATAGCTGAATCCTTGAGCTTTGCATACTCGTTGATCTCATCCATCTCGAGGAATGTAAGAAGCTTCATGCACTTGATGACATCAGCATCGTCGACGTTTCTCCAGTACTGGTAGAAGTCGTAGACAGGAGTCTTCTCAGGATCAAGCCATACAGCACCCTTAGCCGTCTTACCCATCTTCTTGCCTTCGCTGTTTGTAAGGAGCGTGAATGTAAGACCGTAAACGGATTCGCCCTTCTTACGGCGGACAAGCTCCATGCCTGCGAGGATATTGGACCACTGGTCGTCACCGCCGAACTCAAGGTCACAGCCGTACTTCTCGTGAAGGTAATAGAAATCGTAGCCCTGCATGAGCATGTAGTTAAATTCAAGGAATGAGAGTCCCTTTTCGAGACGCTGCTTATAGCACTCCGCAGTAAGCATCTTGTTTACTGAGAAGTGAGCGCCGACCTCTCTTAAGAACTCAATGTAGTTAAGGTTTCTGAGCCAGTCAGCGTTGTTGACGATGAGAGCCTTGCCGTCTGAGAAATCAACGACCTTGCCCATCTGCTTCTTGAAGCACTCAACGTTATGGTCGATCGTCTCTACTGTCATCATCTGACGCATATCTGTACGGCCGGAAGGGTCGCCGATCATACCTGTACCGCCGCCCATGAGAGCGATCGGACGGTGTCCGGCCTTCTGCATGTGGCTCATAACCATCATCTGAACGAAGTGACCTACGTGAAGAGAGTCAGCTGTCGGGTCAAAACCGATGTAGAAAGATACACCGGGCTTGCTCAAGAGCTCATAGATCTCGTCTCTGTGTGTAGCCTGTGAGAAGTAACCTCTCTCTTCAAGCACATCGAAAACATTCCTGTACATATATTCCTCCAACAAA
>JAILHX010000090.1 GCA_024695565.1 Saccharofermentans sp.
CTTTCTGAGAAAATGGTATCGGAGATGTTTTCCAAACAAAGCGGTGAAGGGAAGGATCCGGAAGAGGGGTATTACGGCTTTGGAGTGTGGATCATCGATAATCCCGGGGGACAGGATTATGTATATATGCAGGGGTGTGATGATGGAGTGAGTGCAATTTCAGAATATAATCCCAATAATGGAATGATCACAGTCATTCTCAGTAATTACGGTGATAATGTGTGGTCGATAATGAGGAAAATCCGTAAGGAAGTGTATGGCTGATCCCGAGGAAAAGTGGTTAATCAATGAAACTACAGTTGAGACGGTGGCGTTGATGGTAAGGAAGAGTTGAGCATCGGATTGAAAGGAGCTGCCGGACAGCAATGATAATACTTATAACAGGCGCATCTCATACCGGGAAAACGCTTCTGGCACAGAGAATGCTGGGAAAATACAAATATCCCTGCCTTTCCATCGATCACTTGAAGATGGGCCTGATCAGAAGCGGAAATACAGATCTTACACCGGAAGATGACAATGAACTGACGGGCTATCTGTGGCCGATAGTCCGTGAGATGATAAAGACCGCGATAGAGAATAAGCAGAACCTGATCGTGGAGGGCTGTTATGTTCCGTTTGATTGGCGGAAGGATTTTGACGGGGAGTATCTTGGATCGATCAAGTTCATCTGTCTTGCGATGACGGATGCATATATTGACGCTCATTTCCGGGAGATCAAAGAACACGGTTCTGACATAGAATCCAGACCGGATGATTCGGATTGTACTGTTGAGACGGTCAAAGCCGCCAACCGCAGATTTATCGAAGGTTTTGAAGGCAGCGGTGAAGCGGTCACGCTAATTGATGGAGACTATGAGCAGGTAATAAGCGGCTTGCTGCGGTAGACATTTTTTGCCGGAGATCTCAGAAATCAGAGATGAGGATAAAACGCGCGCGAAAAGCAACACTTGCCAACGGCGGAGTATTTGAGAAAATGATAGAAGCTGACGGAACAAATATGAAACGTGATCAGATCACGGTTAAGGAGTAGGGGCGGAGGAATATCCATGCCGGCTGAGGCGACTAATCAACGCATAAAATGGATCGATGTCATAAGGGCGCTCGCGATCCTGATGGTCGTGCTGTGCCACGCGACGGAAAACGTCTATTCATTATCTTTAGATGGCATGGCGGGCGTGTCATTCCCGTCCGCTCTCTTTGCCTTTACAGCCTTTGCTTTCGGGCGTCTGGGCGTTCCGCTCTTTCTGATGATCACAGGATACCTCCTGCTCGACAGGGAATACGATTCTGCAAAGATCTTAAAGTTCTGGAAAACAAGATGGCTCAACCTCCTGATATGCACGCTCATCTGGTTCGTCATCTACGATATTTTCCTTACCTTCTACCTCTATCAGCCTGTCAGCATCACGGATTTTATCGGCAACATGCTGTTCCTCAAATCAGTTGAGATGAGCCACGTCTGGTTCATGGCCATGATACTCGGCATGTATATCCTGATCCCTCTAGTATCCATCGGACTTAAGAAGGTAAACACCAAGGTCCTGATGTTCCCCGTGATAATCTTTACCGCATACTGTTTCCTGGTCCCGACGATCCTTCTGGTCTTTAAGATCCTCCGGATAGAACCCGGATATTCGGTCAACTTCTCGACGGGATTCAGCGGCGGCACTTACGGTCTGTTCATTATCTACGGATATATGCTCAAAAAAGGCATGCTCAAGAAGGTCAAGACATGGATCCTGGCAATTGTCTTCGTGGTCTCGTTCGTTCTGGGCGACGCGTTACAGCTGTGGTCTTACAGCCGGGGTGTCGAGTACAACATGTGGTATACGAATGTGCTGCTTCTTGTTGCTGCCGTGGCGCTTTTCGAGATGATGTCACGAATGAACATTAAGAAAGAACCGGCAATAATTACGTTCGTATCCAAGTTCTCATTTCCTATCTATCTGACCCACAACATATTCGTTTACATGATGCTGCCGTTCGTTCTTGTTATGGGTTTTGCGGCCCCTTTGCAGGTGGCAGTGCTCTATCTGATATGCATTTTCCTTGCTTTGGCGCTGGCCTGGGTGATAAGCCTTATCCCAAAGGCCGGCAAATATATATTGTATTTAAAGTGATTTTGGCATTTTTGATAAATCTGCAGATTTCAGTCAATAAATGCTCTACAAGTCGCAATACTGGCCTAAAGATGAAAACCTAAGATTTAATGTGATATAATGCGCTCTATGCTTTTAAAATTCTTGATTTGATTTTGGAGTAGGTGGAATGATTTTTGAGACGGTAGGAGATAGATCGAAGCCCGTGATCGTTATGCTTAACGGGGCCTTTTCTACTTCCGCGGGAGTTAAAGACATAGCTGAAATGATCTCAGATGATTTCTATACCATCCTGCCTATTTACAGCGGGCACTATGAGGATGGCGGTATTTTCTACACAAGGGAAGAGCAGGCTGAGAAGGTCATCGAGTATCTTAACGAGCAACATATCGACCATATTGCAATGGTTCACGGCATTTCTCTGGGCGCTGAGGTTGCTCTTACTCTCGCTAAATCTCTCAGTGAGACCAATATCCAGGTCGACCAGTATCTCTTTGACGGCGGTCCGTTCTTTCACTTAAGCAGACTCGCCCGCTGGATAATGCGCGGTAAGTGCAGACTGATCGTCCACGCAGCCCAGGGGAGCTCAGTTGAAGACTTCACCCAGTATCTTCTAAACGACAAACTCATCCAGTGGCTGATCCGCGGCAAGATCGAGCCTTATATTCCGTACATTGCAGGCATTGTTGATGCTGCGGATAACATCTCGGATGAGACGATCAATAACGAGAGTGATGCGATCTTCGATTTCCACTGTCACGCAGCTCAGGAAGAAGACCAGAAGAAGTATATGTTCATGTGGTCTGAGGATGAGCTTCCTTCGAGAACAGCGAAAAAGATCAAGAGGAACTATCCCCACGCCAATTACTGGACACCCGGCGCGCTCGGCCATTGCGGTTTTATCTTCCGCAAGCCCAGTGAATATGCTGAATATGTAGGCAACATTGCAAGAGAGAACTACTGCGCCGAGTCTATCCAAGAGGCTGTCTGATCCCTGAATTGAAGTAAATTCCCAAGAAACGCAGTTTTTTTGCTTTCTGCCTTGACAGGCTAATTTGAATTAGCTAAAATACGGCTAATTTGAATTAGCCAATTTTGAGGTGAGCAGAATGAATACCAAAGAAAAGATATTGGACGAAGCGCTGACACTGTTCTCGGAGAAGGGATACGCGAATGTTTTCGTGGG
>JAILHX010000112.1 GCA_024695565.1 Saccharofermentans sp.
AATATCCAGGAGGACATATATATGGCATTGGTAACAACGACCGAGATGTTCAAGAAGGCTTATGACGGCGGTTATGCTGTTGGTGCTTTCAACGTTAACAACATGGAAATCGTTCAGGGAATCACAGAGGCAGCAGGCGAGCTCAAGAGCCCAGTTATCCTTCAGGTTTCAAAGGGTGCTAGAGCTTATGCTAACCACACCTATCTCGTAAAGCTTGTTGAGGCAGCTATCATCGAGAATCCTGATATCCCGATCGCACTTCACCTTGACCACGGTGATACATTCGAGCTTTGTAAGTCATGCATCGACGGCGGATTCACATCCGTAATGATCGACGCTTCTTCCAAGTCTTTCGAGGACAACATCGCACTCACAAAGCAGGTTGTTGAGTACGCTCACGATCACGGCGTAGTTGTTGAGGCTGAGCTCGGCACACTCGCAGGCATTGAGGACGAAGTTGTTGTAGAGGCTGGCCACGAGAGCTACACAAGACCTGAAGAGGTTGAGGAATTCGTATCCAGAACAGGCTGCGACTCACTCGCTATCGCTATCGGTACATCCCACGGCGCTTACAAGTTCACAGCAGCACAGTGCACAAGAAATGAGGATGGTATCCTTGTACCTCCTCCGCTCCGTTTCGACGTTCTCGAAGAGTGCATCAAGAGACTCCCTGGTTTCCCTATCGTTCTCCACGGTTCTTCTTCCGTACCTCAGGAGTTCGTTAAGATGGTTAACCAGTATGGCGGAAACATGCCTGATGCAGTTGGTATCCCTGAAGAGCAGCTCCGTAAGGCAGCTACACTCGCTGTATGCAAGATCAACATCGACTCCGATATCCGTCTTGCAATGACAGGTAACATCCGTAAGTACTTCGCAGAGCATCCTGATCACTTCGATCCCCGCCAGTACCTCAAGCCCGCTCGTCAGGCAGTTAAGGACATGGTTGCTCACAAGATTAAGTACGTTCTCGGTTCAGACGGTAAGGCTTGATCTTAAGTCCATTAACTTAAAACCTACTAAGACCGCTCCTTTCGGGGCGGTCTTTTTTGGTTTTGGTGTATTCAGATTCCCGTTAAAATTCCCGTTATGAAACGGGAAAATGAACGGGATTTTGTCATGTGCCCGAAAATAATATGGCCGTGTGCCCGGAAAAATAACGATGCGCGCCCGAAAAATAAGATGCGTGTCCGCTAAAATCACAACGCCGCCTTCGCCTTATCTTCCTCAGCCCACCTGCGCTCGATGCGCCTGAAGATGATGCGGGCAATTATCATGCCGACGAGGCCTGCCGCGATCCACGCGAAGGGATCGGACGCCACTGCGATGTAGTAGTTGTGAATGTATATCGAATAGAAGGATGTGATCATTCTGGCGGCAAGTTCTACGAAGCCGAGGATCATGGCGATGCCGGCAAATCCCACGGACTGGATCGTGTGTCTGAAGATAAAGATCATCGCGAGGAAATAGTAGCAGACCGCGCACTCGATGATGTATGTTCTGGCCCACGGGATGTAGATCGATATGTCGACTTCGGTGTCAAAGAAGATCCAGAGAACGTGGGGCACCAGGAAGATCGCGAGCAGTGCGGATACTATGGAATAGACGACGTAGATCTTAAGCGATGCGTTGACGCCCTGACGGATCCTTTTCATGTTGCGTGCGCCGTAGTTCTGACCGGCATAAGCTGCCATGGTCTGACCGATGGTGAACATGCCCTGGGTGATGACGTTCTGGAACTTGCTTGCTGCGGTGATTGCTGTAACTGCAACAGAATCGAATGTGTTAAAAGCACTCTGCATGATGACCGTGCCCGAAGCCGTGATACCGTACTGGACGGCCATCGGGATACCGTAGCGGAGCTGCTGTCTGATGGTTGCGGGACTGAATTTCCAGTCGCCTTTTGCAGGCCTTAATGTCGGCATCTTGGCGTAAATGTAGATGATGCAGGGGACAACGGCCAGACCCTGTGAGATGACAGTTGCCAGTGCCGCGCCAAATGTTGCCATATGGAAAACGATTATGAACAGAAGGTCCAGGCAGATGTTCATGCCGGCCGAAAACAGCAGGAAGATAAGCGGCATCTTGCTGTTGCCGATGGCCCTCATCAGCGAGGCGCAGTAGTTGTACATGATCATGCAGATGATCCCCGCACAGATGGTCGAGATGTATGAATATGAGTATTCGAAGATTGCAGCAGGCGTGTTCATGAGCGTCAGCAAAGGTCTCATGAAGACAAGACCTATGGTTGTGATGACGGCTGCGACTGCGAGCGAGAGAAAGAAGCCGTTGGTGACGGATGCCTTGACTCCGCGGGAATCAAGAGCGCCGTATTTCTGGCTGGTCACAATGGTAAAGCCCGTGACAAGACCGTTCGAGGTTCCGATCATGAGGAACATGATGGTGCCCGTCGCACCGACGGCTGCAAGGGCATCAGGGTTTACATATCTGCCGACGATGATGGTGTCCACGATGTTATAGAACTGCTGGGCGATGTTGCCGAGCAGGAGGGTCATCGTGAACTTGAGGATTATCGACATCGGGTTGCCCTTTGTCATGTCTATATCGGTTCTTTTTGCTGACATATAAACCTTCGAAAATCAATTTTCGTGCACATTATAGTACCCTAGCACTGAATATTAATATCACAATGCTTGTAATTGTGTAATATTGGCGGTTAACCAAAAAAGCACCGCCAAAGTTCACTTGTTGTTTACATGCTGTTATTTCCTAAAACAAGAAAAGCATAATAAATGCGGGTAATATAAGAGCAGTCACCGCCAATATGAGGTATATTCAATTCGGATGGTAAATATCCCGGAGGTTTCATTAATGAACGAGATTATCCTTGATTGGAAAGCATATACGGAGGCTGCTGTTAAAACGGCCTGCGAAGGCATCGTCATGCTCGAGAACAAGGGAAACGTGCTGCCCCTTAAGAAGGGTTCGCGCGTCGCTTTGTTCGGCAGGATGCAGACGCATTACTACAAGTCCGGAACAGGTTCCGGCGGCATGGTCAACGTCAACCACGTTGTTGACATAAGAGAAGGTCTCAATGACTGCCCTGATATCGCGTTGGATTCAGAGCTCATGGACATATACGACAAATGGGACAGCGAGAATCCCATTGATGCAGGACTCGGCTGGGGCAAGGAGGCATGGTCTCAGCCCGAGATGCCTGTATCTCCTGACCTCGCGAAAACATTAAGCTCACGCAACGACGTTGCGGTGATCATCATCGCGAGAACGGCAGGCGAAGACCGCGACAACTCCGCAGAGAAGGGCGCTTTCTATTTGAGCGACAGCGAAGAAGAGATGCTCGCTTCCGTCACATCCGCTTTTGAGAACACCGTTGTTCTCCTTAATGTCGGCAACATCATCGACATGTCTTTCGTCGCTAAATACGATATCAAGAGCGTGCTCTACATCTGGCAGGCCGGCATGATCGGAGGCACTGCCGCAGCTCGCATCCTCTCAGGCAAAGAATCACCTTCAGGTGCGCTTTCAGACACTATCGCGAAGTCTCTTGACGACTACGCTTCCTCTGCAAATTTCGGCAACGTCGATATCAAAGAGGACATATATCAGGAAGATATTTTCGTAGGCTACAGATACTTCTCGACATTTGCAAAAGACGCAGTTCTCTATCCCTTCGGAGCAGGCCTGTCATATACTTCATTCGAACTTGCTGACAGCGAATTCACATTCGCTGACGACGTTGTAACCATAAGCGTTACCGTTAAGAATACAGGTGACAGATCGGGTAAGAAGCCTGTCATGCTTTACTGCAAAGCACCTGACGGCAAGCTCTCCAAGCCTTCGAGAGTTCTGGTCGGATTTACGAAGACCGGCGCGATAACAGAAGGCGGTGAAGAGCGAGTTACGATCACTGCTCCCGTAAGACGTTTTGCTTCATTTGATGACGACGGCAGGACCGATCCCGGCAAGACCGGCTTCGTGCTCGAAAAGGGTACATACGAGTTCTTCCTCGGCAGCGACTTTATCTCAGCAGAACCTGTCGGCACGATCACGATCGCTCAGGACAGGCTCCTCGAAGAGCTCGCTACAGCGCTCGCTCCAACAAAGGCATATAAGCGTCTGACCGCGATTCCAAACGGCGACGGCACATATTCAAAGGGCGAAGAGGAAACTCCTTTGGCGACAGAGAATTTCCTCGATTCCAGAATGGACCGCGTGATGCCGGAGATACCCCAGACGGGCGATAAGGGCATCAAGCTTGCTGACGTTAAACACGGCAGGAATACGATGGAAGAGTTCGTTGCGCAGCTTACAGACGAAGACCTCTGCCTCATCATCAGGGGCGAGGGCATGGGCAGCCCCAAGGTCACGATCGGCACCGCTGCCGCATACGGCGGCATCACCAAAGAGCTCAAGGCAATGGGCGTTCCCACGCTCTGCTGCACAGACGGTCCTTCAGGCATGAGGCTCGATTCGGGCAAGAAAGCATTCTCTCTTCCTAACGGTACGTGCCTCGCATCCACATTCAATGTTGATATTGTTGAAGAGCTCTACACATATCTTGGTGTTGAGATGCTCTCGAATAAGATCGATGCTCTCTTGGGCCCCGGAATCAACATTCACAGACATCCGCTGAACGGAAGAAACTTCGAGTATTTCTCCGAAGATCCACTCCTTACGGGACTTATGGCAGCCGCTCAGGTCAAGGCATTAGAGAAGAGCGGAGTAACGCCCGTTATCAAGCACTTCTGCGCCAACAACCGTGAGACTAACAGACGCGGCATGAGTTCGCGCGTCTCATCAAGAGCGCTCCGCGAGATCTACCTTCCGGCATTCGAGATCGCGATCAAGGAAGGCGGCGCGAGGAGCGTCATGACCAGCTATAACATGATCAACGGCATCTACAGCGCCAACCATTACGACCAGAACACCATGATCCTCCGCGAGCAGTGGGGCTTTAAGGGCCTCGTCATGACAGACTGGTGGGCATACATCAACAAGGAAGTTACGCTTGCCGAGAAGTATTCTCTTGAAGACCACTCCGTCATGGCCAGATCGCAGAACGATGTCTACATGGTCTGCACATCCGTCGAGCGCGAAAATCTCCTTGAGGCAGACACCTACAAGGAACTGACAGAAGGCGACGGCTCCAACATCACGCGCGCCGAGCTCCAGAGAAATGCCATCAACATATTGAACTTTGCCATGAATACTCCCGCGATGGACCGCGTTGAAGGCAGGGAAGTTACCATCGAGCACATTGACAGCCCGTTCAAGGATGACGACGTAGAAGTCGATTCCGATGTTTTCTATTCACTGGACGATGAAGTCACCATCGAGTGCAAAGTTAAGACATCGCGCGGCCAGGACTTCGTATTCGGCATTACGAGCCAGAGAGCCGGCCACATCCTGCTTGAATTCACGGGCCGCTCAAATCTCGGCGAACTCGCGCAGATCCCGATGTCTTTATTTGCCACGAGCATTCCCGTCGGAGTCTTAACATGGAACGGCACGAACGGCGAACTCGTTACCAAGCAGATCGAGAGCATGCTTTATACCAAGAACTGCGTTTTCCGCGCTCACTTCCAGTCCGGCGGAGTCACGATCACATCGCTCAAGGTCAAGTATTTAAGACCATTGGACGGCGTCGAGGGACAGCCCGAATAAGCGCAGCATTTTATTAAGATAGGAATTTGTTATAAAATAGGGTCGGCTCATTTTTTGAGCCGACTATTTTTACAAGGGGATATATGAGAAGAGATTACTTCACATGCGTATTCTTGGCACTTATCGCGGGCGCTCTGATGTTCGTCTGCTTTAAGCCGCTCTACTTTACCTTTGAAGGGATCATCCCGAGAGACTTCTCTTTGCTCGAGCGCTTCTCCAGCGTCTGCTACGTGTTGTTCTTTATCTTCTTCCTGCCTTTTTTCGCAGCCTTCAAGAAGAAAGAATGGGTCAACTGGGGCCTCGCGGCATACGGTCTCCTGGCATATTTCCCGCTGTGGTTCTATCCTGCACAGGAAGCCATCCAGGGCGACAACGCCAAGCTCACATCCATGCTCGGCGCGCTCGTTTTAAGAACCATCTACGACGTAATGCAGGCGCCTTTCGCAGCCCTCTCCAAGCTTATCGGAGACGGTGCCGCATCCAAGATCGTATACTGGCTTCTGCCCGTCGCGATCTTCTGGCCGATCGTATTAAGGATCGTCCGCTTCTACAGAAGAGCATATCTGTCCGAACAGCTCAACCCCATGACTACCGATCAGGCTGCCCCGTCCTCGAAAACCCCTGAAGCTCCTGACAAGCCCGAAGTCCTGGGCACCGTCATCACGGCACCCGTTACGGCACAGACACCTGCAGACATTACACGCAAATCTCCCGCCGCTGAGAAAACAGACGACGATATAAACATGCCTCCTTCAGAGCCCGAAGAAAAACAGGCAATGAAAGAAGGCCCTTCTGCCAGACGTGCCGGCGTCAGAGCACCCGTAAGACCTGTTCACATCGGTGTCGGCGCTCCCGAAAAGGAGACTGCCGGGTCCCTCGAAGCAGGCCCCAAGAAGGAACCTGCTAAACCCAAGTCAGACGAAGCCATCGAACTCGGCGCGCCGAAGCCCAGGAGTGACGAGGCTATCCCGATGCCGGCGCCCAAGCCGAAGGCCGACGAGGCTATCCCGATGGGCGCTCCGAAGTCCGATGACGCCATCCCGATGGGCGCTCCCAAAAAGAAGGACGACGACGTTATAGAGCTGGGCGCTCCTTCTGATGAAGGCAAGGAATAATGACCATAAAGCCTTTAGGTTGAAAACATACCTTACACCTTGTAAAATAGTACGGTTGAGTAAGACGCAGGAGATTCAGATCAATGGCAAAGAATAAGAAATACTGGAAGACCTTGCTTGCGGGAAGCGACGATAAGAAGCATGCCGCAACAACCGGCGAAGACCCGCTCGAAGAAGGCCTGAAGGAACTTACATGGTTTGAGAGCTCCAAGCTTGCCGTAAGAAGAGGTCTGCACAAGACCTATGAGACCTTCGGCGAGGAAGTCGGCAACTCGATCACGGCAGGTGTTCCCGCGCTTTATCTGCTGGGCCTGCTCCCTTTCGCAGCCATCAAGACATATGTCATTACATCTGCAGAAGCCGGTGTTTCACAGGCTCACGTTGTAATGTCGGTCATCGGTATATCTGCATTCCTTATCACTCTGTTCCTTGCGCTTCTCATGTCAACGGTTTACCACCTCATGAAGCACGGCACTCCTCACAAGAGAGTCATGAACAAGGTCAACAGAAGCGTTGCTTACTTTGCAATATTGGGTGCTTACACACCGATCTGCATCAATATCTTAGGTCCCATCTCAGGCTCTGTACTCTGGGCTTTGGAAGCTGCGATGGCAATCGCGGGCGTTCTCGTTACCGCACTCGCTTATCACACCAAGGTAGGTAAGGGCTTCACATATTTCATCTATGCAGCGATGGGCTGGGCTATAATCTTCAGGATCGTTGAGCTCTATAAGAACACATCGATCCTCTGCTTCTGGCTCCTGCTCTCGGGCGCCATCATTTACACGATCGGAATCTTCTTCGCTCCGTCGAAGAGAAGATTCAAGTTCTCCCACATGGTATGGCACTTCTTCATCCTCGCAGGCGTCGTGCTCCACACATTGGGATTTGTATATTTCTTCAGTTATTAATTCTTAATCTATATAGGGAACAATTCGCGGGCTGCATCAGATCTGAAGCAGCCCGTATATTTTTCTCTTTGTGCGCGTTTCGCCCCTGTTTACTCCACTTTTCAGTCTCGGGATTTTCGAAATTGTGGAAAATGAATAAAACCCCAATCCCCGGAAATTCCGAATTATTCAAGTGAACAAATCGGATTTCCCCGGTACGATTTTTCTTGACCGGGCGCCCCCATATTGTAAAATATCTTTATAAACATATGGCGTCCCCGTACCGCGGTTAACACGGTGTGGGGTTTTTTAAGAAAAAGGAGGATAAGGAATATGCCGGAATTTTTAACAATACCGTTGATAGTAGCAGCAGTTGTAGTTGTTTTTGTCATCGTTCTCATAATCTCAAGTTATGTAAAGGCACCGCCGGACAAAGCATACATCATCTCAGGTCTTCGCAAGAATCCTAAGATCTTAATCGGTAGAGCAGGCCTCAAGATGCCTTTCTTCGAGAGAAAAGACGAGCTCCTCGTAAAGCAGATCTCGATCGACATCAAGACAGACGGTTACGTACCTACAGCAGACTTCATCGGTGTTAACATCGACGCAGTTGCAAAGGTAAGAGTAATGAGCGAAGGCGAAGGCGTTAAGATTGCCATGAAGAACTTCCTCAACATGAAAGAGCAGCAGATCAGCGATTCCCTCGTTGATTCCCTCCAGGGTAACATGAGAGAGATCATCGGTACGATCACACTGAAGGACCTCTGCAACGACAGAAAGAAGTTCGGTGACGAGGTTCAGCAGAAGGCTCAGGAAGACATGAAGCGCCTCGGTATCGAGATCATCTCCTGCAACGTTCAGCACGTAACAGATGAGAAGGACCTCATCAATGCGTTGGGTCAGGACAACATGGCCAAGATCCAGAAGGATGCTTCAATCGCTAAGGCTCAGGCTGACAGAGACGTAGCAATCGCTCAGGCTCAGGCACAGAAGGAAGCAAACGACGCAAAGGTCGCAGCTGATACAGAGATCGCAGTAAAGCAGAATGAACTCTCCATCAAGAGAGCAGAACTCAAGACGATTGAGGACACAAAGCAGGCTGAAGCTGACGCAGCTTACGAGATTCAGAAAGAGAATCAGCGTAAGACAATTGAGGTTACAAAGACCAATGCCGACATCGCTCGTCAGGAGAAGGAAGTTGACCTCAAGAGAAAAGAAGCCGAAGTTAAAGAGCAGGCTCTCGACGCTGAAGTCAAGAAGAAGGCAGAAGCTGAGAAGTTCGCAAAGCAGCAGGCAGCAGATGCATCTCTCTATGAGAGACAGAGAAAAGCTGAGGCTGAGAAGTTCGAACTCGAGAAGCAGGCAGAAGCCCGCAAGGTACAGGCTGAAGCTGACCTCTTCGCAAAGCAGCAGGAAGCTGAAGGTATCCGCAAAGTCGGTGAAGCTGAAGCTGCAGCAATCGCTGCTAAGGGTTTAGCTGAGGCTGAGGCTCTCGAAAAGAAGGCTGAGGCAATGAAGAAGTACGGCCAGGCAGCTATGATGGAAATGATCGTTAAGGCTCTTCCTGAAATGGCAGCTGAGATCGCAAAGCCTCTGTCCACGATCGACAAGGTTACGATCATCGATTCAGGCAACGGCGACACAGGCGTAAGCTCAATGGGATCCTATGTCCCTTCCGTCCTTGCACAGACGATCGAGTCCGTTAAGGAAACAACCGGAATCGACATCAGAGAGATCATGAAGGCTAACACCTATGACGCTAAGGTCAACAAGAACATCACAGTATCCGGCCTCGATGGAGTACAGACAGTAAATGTCTCCACAGCCGAAGTAAAAGAGACAGTAAGCGGCGCACCCGCAATTCCTGCTGCACCAGCAGCACCCGAGGCACCTGAAGCGCCGACGACAGAAGCTTGATTACAGCTGTGAACTGATCACAAATAAACACGCCCCTTCGGAAGATCCTTTCCGGAGGGGTTTTTAATTGGCTCGAAAAATATAAAAGAAGATTGATACGAAAAAGTATTGACAGCAGGACACTGAATGCGTATAAATATTACGGCGTAATATTACATAGTAATAAAGTAGGATTCGGAGAAGAAAATGGGTTACGACTACAACCAGACGCATGAGAAGATCCTTAAGAGCGCGAAGGAGCATTTCAGCAGTAAAGGTTTTCGCAATGCCTCGATAAGGAATATCTGCAAGGATGCGGGAGTTACCAACGGTGCGTTCTATGCTCACTTTAACAGCAAGGATGACCTGTTCGGAGGGATCGTACAGCCGTACATCGACGGGCTTGACGAGCTTTATTCAAAGGAGTCTGTCAGGTTCTTTGAGATAAAGAGCGCCGAAGATGTATTGGAAGCGTTCAGGAAAGCATATTCTTCGATCGACAGGATAATCCGGTATCTGTGCGATAACAGGGAGATATTTATCCTGATCCTGGAATCAGCTGACGGTACAGTCTATGAGAACTTCGCCGGGGATATCATCGATTCTGAGACGAAGAGCATGGAGAAGTTCCTCAAGAAGAGCAAAGGGTATGTAAAGAATCTGGATAAGCTTTCAGAGAACATAATAAAGACCGG
>JAILHX010000123.1 GCA_024695565.1 Saccharofermentans sp.
CTTCTTTACGTCTTAAACAAAATCTGCGGAGTATATCTCACGGTCATCAGAGGAACCCCTGTAGTAGTTCAGCTCATGATCATCTACTTCGTAATCTTCGCTTCATCCAACAACAAAGTCTTCGTTGCCACACTGGCATTCGGAATCAACTCCGGCGCGTATGTTGCCGAGATCATCCGAAGCGGAATCATGAGCGTTGACAAAGGTCAGTTCGAAGCAGGCCGTTCACTGGGATTCGGTTACATCCGTACGATGACATTCATCATCATCCCTCAGGCATTAAAGACCGTTCTTCCTGCCCTCGCTAACGAATTCATTGTCCTCATCAAGGAGACTTCCGTATCAGGTTACGTAGGACTTCAGGAACTTACCAAGGGCGGAGACATCATCAGATCGAGAACCTATTCCGCGTTCATGCCTCTTATCGCTGTCGCACTAATCTATCTCGTAATAGTCATGTTCTTCAGCTGGCTTGTATCGCTGCTCGAAAGGGGGCTGAAGAAAAATGAGCGCTGATAATAATGTCATCATTTCCGTTAAGGATCTTAAAAAGTATTACAACGGCGAAGAGATCAAGGCCTTGGACGGTATCACTACCGATATCAAAAAGGGCGAGGTGGTCGTAGTCATCGGACCTTCAGGTTCAGGTAAGTCAACGTTCCTCAGATCCCTTAATCTTCTTGAGCGCCCGACATCAGGTCAGATCCTGTTCGAAGATCAGGACATCACCGACCGTTCAACAAACATCAACAAGTTAAGACAGAAGATGGGCATGGTGTTCCAGCACTTTAACCTCTTCCCTCACCTAACGATCCTCCGCAACATGACCATCGCTCCCATGAAGCTTAACGGTCTGTCGAAGGAAGCTGCTGAGAAAAAGGCATTGGAGCTTCTTGTCAGAGTAGGTCTCGAAGACCGTGCGAACGCATATCCTTCACAGCTCTCAGGCGGTCAGAAGCAGAGAATTGCGATCGTCAGGGCACTTGCGATGGACCCTGAAGTAATGCTCTTCGACGAGCCTACGAGCGCATTGGATCCTGAAATGGTAGGCGAAGTATTAGACGTTATGAAGAACCTCGCAAAGGCCGGAATGACAATGGTCTGCGTCACTCACGAGATGGGCTTTGCCAGAGAGGTCGGCACACGCGTAATTTTCATGGATTGCGGTAAAATCATTGAAGAAAATACTCCCGAGGAAATCTTTACCAATCCCCGGAACGAGAGACTTAAGTCTTTCCTGCAAAAAGTATTGTAATTGGGAGGTAATCTTATGTTTTGTCAGAATTGTGGTGCGCAGGTCCAGCCGGATCAGTTATTTTGCAATCAGTGCGGCACCAGACAGCCTGTCGATGAGCCGGCACCCCAGCCTGCAGCAGCAGAACCTGTTGCCCAGCCTGCCGCGGAGCCTGTAGTTCAGCCTGTTCAGCCGGCGCAGCCTATTCAGCAGGCGCAGCCCGTACAGCCTATTCAGCAGGCGCAGCCCGTACAGCCTGTCGTACAACCCGTTGTTCAGCAAGTCGTTCAGCCCGCACCCGTTGTTATAGTTCAGCAGGCGGCACCCAAGCCCGCCAGAGGTCCGTTCAACGCTGTTGCGATCGTAGCACTCGTTCTCGGCGTTATGTCAATCGTTTTCTTCTGGTTCCCTGTCATAAGCTGGATCTTCTGTATCTCGGGACTGATCTGCTCCATCGTCGCTCTTGTTAACGTCAAGAAAAAGAATGCCAGAAATAAGGGATTTGGCATCGGCGGATTGATCACATCAATCATTGGTACCTTGATCCTCATGGGATATATTCTATTTGTCATGCTCGTTGGCGCTTCCTCATTCCTCTCAGTCTTCACGAACAACGCCGTCCAGGAAGCTTTTGCAGAAGAATTCTCTGATGATTATTACACCTGATCTTTGAAGTTCAGAAAACTATTCCGAGGCTGTCGCAAGATTATGTGACAGCCTTTTTTATCATAAGCTGTGTGTTTTCGAGAATTTATGATAAATCTCGAGCCTTAAATTATCATGGAACGCGCATTTTTAAGCGTTTATGATAACATCCGTCGGAAAAGTTATCATTCGAAGGTCATTTTCGCTGATTTATGATAATTTTCAATGTGAAAGTTATCATTGAACTCAATTTTTCATGGGTTTATGATAAAAGTCCGGTTTTCTTTGCGGATTTGTTTTTGTGCCAGGATCACTGGTATAAAGCATGCGAAAACACTTACAGGAGGAATCATTTATGTTTTGCGTATCATGTGGAAAACAAGTACCTGACGGACAGGCTTTCTGCTCTTACTGCGGTGCGCCCCAGCCACAGGAACCCCAAGCTCCCGTTGCCCAGGCAGCACCCGTACAGGCAGAGCCCGTAGCTCAGCCGGTCGTTCAGCCTGCACCACAACCCGTAGCACAACCCGTAGCACAACCAGTAGCACAACCAGTAGCACAGCCGGTAGTTCAACCTGTTGCTCAGCCCGTAGCACAGCCTGCTCCGGTAACAGTCGCTCAAGCGGCACCCGTAGTTGAAGCCGCACCCGAAAAGCAGTCCAATGGTGTTGCAGTCGCAGGTCTCGTATTCGGAATCCTTGCTCTCATTCTGGGATGGATTCCGGTACTCGGATGGATCTTCTGTATTGTAGGTATAATCTGCTCGATCGTAGGTATGGTCAATGTCAAGAAAAAGAATTCCGGAAAAGCTCCTTCTATTATAGGATTGATCACTTCAATTGTCGGAATTGTCGTTACCCTCATACTCACAATCGCTGCAGTAATAGTGTTTGGTATGGGCACATATATAAACAGAGCTAGTGATGCAGCTGAACAGGTTAGACAACATAATGCTGATATTGAGGAAATATACGGAGATTTATACGATACCTGATATTCGTTATTTTCGATTGTTTTCGAGCGGTCTCATAACATATGGGGCCGCTCTTTTAATATAAGGAAAACTTTATTTTTTGTGATAAAATTACAAGTGGAACACTTTGGACTTTTTCTATATAGAACTGAATAACTTTGGATTTTTTCTTTAGGAAAATTACGCGTTACGGAGGGGTAGATTATGTATTGCGAATCATGCGGTAACTTCGTTCCTGACGGCCAGGCTTTTTGCGCTAACTGCGGAGCTCCGGCAGCGGCAGCACAAAGAGCTGCAGCTCCCGTTACTCAGGCAGCACCTGCAGCGGCTCAGCCCGTTGTTCAACAGACCCAGCCTGTTCAGCAGGCTCAGCCCGTAGTTCAGCAGACACAGCCTGTTTACCAGCAGCCTGTATATCAGCAGCCCGTTGTCCAGCCGGTTGTTCAGCCTGTATATCAGCAGCCTGTCTACACTACTCCTGCTCCTACGGTTATCGTTCAGCAGCCGGCAGTTGCAGCTCAGCCTCAGGCTAAGCCCGAGCCCAAGAGGGGTAACGGTCCCGCTACAGCAGGACTTACCTTCGGTATCCTTACATTTTTATTCAGCTTCACATCATATTTTGTCAGCCTCTTTGCGCTTCTCGGATTGATCTTCTCCATCGTTGGTCTTTGCAAGAAGAATGCACCCGGTAAGGGTAAAGCTGTCGCAGGTCTTATCCTCACAGTATTAGGCGTTATAGGTGCTTTTATTTTCGCATTGGTAATATGGCCCTTAATCTTGGGAGCAATAGGAATGGGTATAGATTCATTAGTAGAGGATTTCGAAGACGAATTCTCCTTTGATGAAGATGTTTTTTATGACACTTCTTATTCAGACTCCGGCCTTGATAATGACAGTTACTATATCAGCGGCGACTTCGCAAACACAGACAAGGGTTATGTTTGCGGCGTTCTTCACATCGACGGTTTCATTGTAGAGTTTTAATTCGGAGAGAAATAGATGTATTGCGAATCATGTGGCAACTTCATAGAAGACGGTATGGCATTCTGCGAGAACTGCGGATCACCGGCACCTGCAGTTGAAGCACCGGCAGCTGAGGCTTCGGTAGTTGAGGCTAAAGCAGTTGAAGCGGTTCCCGCGGCAGCACCCGCACCGGCACCGGCACCCGCTCCTGCGCCCTACGAACCTGCACCTGTCACACCCATAATGGCAGCACCTGTGGTTCAGCCTGTCCAACCGGTATACGAACAGCCCCAATATCAACAGCCTGCCTATCAGCCCGCATATCAGCAGCCAATATACCAGCAGCCGATGTACCAGCCTGTTTATCAGCAGCCTACGATCATCTATACCCAGCCGGTAATTACTCCACGTGAACCCAAGAAGGTTAACGTTATGGCCACGGCCGGTCTCGTATTCGGTATTCTCACTCTGGCATTTTGCTGGACCTGGGTATACAGCTGGATTTCTACCACTATATTCGGACTTTTGGCTCTGGTATTCTCGATCATCGGACTCGTCAGAAAGAATCTCGGCGGCAAGGGACGTGCTATTGCCGGTCTTGTGTGCGCAGGTCTCGGCATCTTAGGTACCATCCTCTTCTGGGTGCTTATTTTTGGCTTAGTCTTAAGTTCTTCAGAGTTGGAAGAAGCAATGTATGATGATTCTGACTTATACAGCACCGCCTGCGGTGAAGCTGACAGTCATGTGTCCTTCCTAGAAGACGATATTGAATTTGATAACTACGGCAATATCTCATCCGGCACGGTTCATGTTGACGGATACGAAGTTAGTTTCTGATTGAAGGTCTGATCAATGTATTGCGAGTCTTGCGGTTCATTTATTCAGGATGGAGATGCATTCTGCTCAGCCTGCGGAGCGCCTGTGCCCAAGGATATACCTGCAGCAGCATCTGAACCGGTTGCTGCTCTTCAGATAAGACCTTCTTAACCGCGCTTTCTTCTCAAGGTCTCGTCGTAAGAATAATTCTCTTCTAAGAAATCTTCGCCTTTCTGCTCTTCGGTAAACGACAGTCCCGGATAACCTAACTGTCTTAAGACTTCGTAGATCGCGACTGCGCATGCGTTGCTGACGTTAAGACAGCGGCAGTCTGCATTCATCGGGATCCTGAAGCAACGGTCAAGATTAGCCCTTAAGATCTCACCCGGAATACCGGTGCTCTCCTTGCCGAAGATCAGATAGATTTTCGCGTTCTCGGAAGCCATCTTGAAGTCGATGTCAGAAGGCGGCACTTTGCCGTAACGCGTCATGAAGAAATACTCGCCGTCGTTCTTATCAGCAAAGTCCTGCCACGAATCGTAGAGCGTGTATTCCGCCCAAGTGATGTGGTTGGTGGATGCTCTTCTGAACTCCGGATTATCTATGTCAAAACCTACGGGGCCGATGATGTGAAGCGTTGCTCCCGTGGCCACGCACGTGCGCATGATGTTGCCTGTATTCTGCGGTATCTCGGGTTCGAAAAGAACCACATTAACGATTTCCTGAC
Source organism: Saccharofermentans sp. (assembly GCA_024695565.1). Next base: position 5,359 of record JAILHX010000123.1, read on the forward strand.
TCATAGTTCTTTGCTTTCCTCAGCCCTGAAACTTTTCGATAGCATCGCGAAGCCTTGCGATAAGTTTTCTTTCAGCTTCTCTCTCGGTGCCGACGGAGAAAGTTTCTATCCCTTCCTCTGCTGCTCTTAAGCATTCTCTGGCCTTCCCGACATTGCCGAAACAGTTAAGTTCATAGAAACCCTTTATTCGCATGCTGTTGGATTCCGTGTCCTTGACCAGTGAATCACCCGCTCTCGAGTAATAATCCTTCGCTTTATCGGGATCAAAATATAACGTCGAATAATAATACGCGAGGTCTCCATAAATGAACCTGTCGAGCCTGGTGTCTGCCATAGGATTTAACACCTGCTCTACCTCGCCTACTGCTGCAGCCATCTTATCAAACTGCTCCGTGTCATCCAGATACATAAAATAGAAAGGAAAGTACATCTTCTTCTCAAGAATGGTAGCTTTCTTAAAGTGCAGTTCCGGAATAGATTTAAGCTCCATTTTCTCAAACGGAACGCCTGCTCTGATCATCGATACTGCTGACTGCTGGTAACCGCTCAGAGAATTCTTATTGTTAATCTTAAACAGAACATAAGCGGTCACTCCTACCCTTATAATTGCAAAAACCAGGTAAGACAAACCGAATTCGACAGCAGCTGAAGCGAGCAGTTCAACCGGGATATTCACGCCGCCCGCAAGACCTGCTACAAACACACCAACAGCAACAATGAGACCTGCGGCAGCGATCAGGATCATGCAGACGCTCTCATTAGCTTTCATCTGCTTGGAGCTCAAATTGCCGCACTTCTCCAGATTCACGGCAAGATAAGCACTGAATGCTAACCCGGGCTTGTGGCCGATATACTCCCACTTGCCGGTCTTCTTCTTCTCCCACTTAAATCCAAGCGCAGTAAACTCAACAATCTTGCCCTTAAACATCGGTGCAAAGACAAAATGGAAAGCCGAACTGACAAGCGATCCAATAAAATACGCAAGCAACGCCACGAATAAAAATACAAACGGGTTATATGTAAGATCCAATAATTCGCTGATATTTCTCATAGTTCCACCTGACAGTTTTTTTATCTTTGTATTATGGCATGAATCAATTATATCTGACAACAACTCCGGCAGATACATAGTATAATGCTCACATTAAAAAAGCAGGCGGGTTCCCATGTCAGGCAATAAGAAGTTCTGGACATTACGATACATAATCATCAACGCAACATACTTTGCAGTGTACAGCGGCATTCACGCGTACGCTTCTGTTTTCCTGCTCGAAAAGGGATTCTCCAACACCCTCATCGGAATCACCCTGGCGCTCGCCAACATCTTATCCGTTATTTTCCAGCCGCTCGTTGCAGGCCTCATCGACAAACAGGGCAAACTCACCAACCGCAACGTCTCTATGGCATCAACTGCCCTGCTCCTCATCGGCTCTGTTCTGCTGCTTCTCATTAAGAACGGCATAGTCGTGATATTCATTATTTTCGCGCTCATATACATGGTACAGATGGTGTACCAGCCGATCATAACGGCGATGTACTTCGAATACGAAGCGGCAGGATGCCACATCTACTATGGCCTTGCCAGAGGCCTCGGATCATGCGGATTCGCAGTCGTGTCAGTCTTCACGGGAATGGCTATCGGCAGGTTCGGAGTTAATGTCCTCATGATATTGGACATCATCTTCTTAAGCATCGCCCTGATCGTCCTCTACTTCTTCAAGAAGCCTGCAGTTCAGGTTGCAGCATCCGAGAAGTCAGAAGTTGCCCACAACAACCTGTTCAGCTTCATCAAGACATATCCGGGTTTCATGCTCTTCGTGCTCGGCGCGGTCTGCTTCTTCTTCGCACACAACGCCATCAACGACTACATGATCCAGATAATCACGCCGCTTGGCGGCAACGAGACGCATATGGGTGCGGCAGTATTCATCGCAGCCCTTTTAGAGCTCCCAACGATGGCCCTGATCGACAAGATCATGAAGAAGATCTCCGTAAAGAATCTCCTGCTCATCTCGGGCACGGCGTTCCTTATCAAGACTCTGCTCATGCTCATCGCGCCCAACATGGTGGTCGTCTACATCAGTCAGGCAATGCAGATGTTCGCATACGCGGTCTTCATCCCGGCAGGCGCATACTTCGTCAACCGGACTATGGCCAGATTCGACCAGGTCAAGGGTCAGGCATATATCAACTGTTCGATCACTCTGGGCGGCGTATTCTCGAGCCTCATCTGCGGCCGTCTGCTCGATATAAAAGGGCCCCACTTCATGCTCATCGTGAGCCTTGCCGTCACGGCGGCAGGCCTTGTTATCGCCTTCTTCGCACTGAAGGTACTCCGGTCTAAAACTACAGAGTAAGGTCCTTCACTCAAAGCCGCTCCTCCGCTCAAAGTCAATAGAATGAGGCAATCCTGGAGCAAATGTGCTCTTAAACATGATTCAGTATTGAGCAATGTGTAATAGTCCGCTATACTTCACCTATAAGTTCGGGACCCTTAGAACGGACCCATCTTATGAGGAAGATTATGAGTGACGACTGCAAACTGAAATTTCCGCTTCTTCTGGTTCACGGAATGGGCTTCCGCGACAGGAAACATCTGTGCTACTGGGGCCGCGTTCCCAACACATTGGAATCCATGGGCGCACAGGTATTCTTCGGCAACCAGGATGCAGTAGGTTCTGTTGAAGGAAACGCTGACATCATCGCGAAGAGCCTCGATGAAGCGCTCGAGATAACAGGTGCCGAGAAGGTCAATATCCTCGCGCACTCCAAGGGCGGCCTCGAAGCAAGATATCTCGTAAATCACGGTTACCATGACAAGATCGCATCGATCACCACCATCGACACTCCCCACCACGGTTCATACACCATCGACTTCCTGATGAAGATACCCAAGCCCTTCGTAAAGGCCGCCGCCTTTGGCACGGATGTCTGGATGAAGATCTTGGGTGACAAGCACCCTGCTTCATACAGCTGCTTCGACCTGTTCCGCACCGAGACTGCGAGCCGGTTTAATATCGACAATCCTGCGCCTGACAACATCTATTGCCAGAGTTACGCATTCAAGTGCAACGGCGCATTCTCCGATCCCGTCTTCTGCTTCACCTACCCCGTCATCCGCAGATTCGACGGCGACAATGACGGCATGGTGTCAGTAAGATCGGCCGAATGGGAGAACTTTAGAGGAGTCCGCACTTCCCCGTCCAGGCGCGGCATCTCACACGCCGACGTCGTCGACTGGACCCGCATGAAGTTCACATCGCGCCAGCCTGACGATGACCAGGTCAGCGACATCGTCGTGTTCTATGTGGACATGATCAAAGAACTTAAGGCGATGGGGTATTGAGTGTTTTCAAGGACTTGGGTAAACAGCGCCCTTGAATCGTTAATGGGAAAAACGGATTACAGATCTTCCGTTAACGTGAGATCTTCATCCCCTTTATCCTTCAGCAGCTGCTCAGGAATCGAGTGTTTTCTGCCCTCATAAGGATTTACCCCGTAGTCGGAAAAGAGATGGTACTTATCTGATGCCGGCACTTCGTCGCGCATGCGGGTCATGTCGATCCCTCGAATGGAATACTCGTCCATAGCAGGCGACGAGTCTCCGTAATTGGTGTATTTGTTCAATATCTTGTATGTGATAAAGGCAGCGAAAGAAACGGCCGAATATACCCAGATCGCGCCGAACAGGATGAGCCTGAAGACTTCTGCGTCGAATAAGTTCATTATCCCTGCCTCCTCTTAACATATTTGAATATCGCTTCAGACCGCGTCAGCTCCAAGTTCTTTAAGATCCTCTTGATGCCGGTGAATCCTTTGATGGAGAAATAGCTGCTGCCTACGATGATCGCAGTGATGACCGATGCAAATATCTGGCTGAGTCCCAGGAAGCGGCTGAATAATGCCCAGGTTAAGAGCAGGCACAAGAGCTGAACGATCAGGAAGACCGAGACCGCGATTCCCCGGATCTTCTTTTTCTGCCAGGGCATCGTGCCGACGACTTTGCCGGACTGGCCGTTGACGAGCACGGTGTAAGGCTTGTCTTCGAATTTGAACGTGAAGAACCAGACGGGCATCATCATGTAGATTGGATCATCGTGGATGTCGACCCAGTAGATGGAATCGAGGATCTTCACGTTGTTTGCTTTGACCGACTTTACGATCTCATCTTCATAGAGCTTGTGGCATCTATATGCTGCTGAGTTACGGAGATCCTTGTAGTCCAAGTCGGAAGCGCTGGAATAAAAACCGTTAAGGTAATCCTCATCAAATTGTTTGGCGTCTTCGAGATAGAAGGGCTCGAGCCTGCGGCTGATGTCATCGTTTAAGCTGTTCGAACCGTCGATTGGAATGTTCTTGAACCTGACGTCTCCTGCTCTTGAATAATACTCGGTCTCAGAGCGCTTGCCCCTCTGAACTTTGCCGCTGAGAAAATCAGCTTCGGAATAATCAGCATTGATTATCCAGTACGGAACGTAGATGCCGCGGAGATTCTCAGGCGTGCATTTTGCCTTGACTTCGCGCGGCACGATCGGGTTCTTCAAAAACCTCTTCCTGATATTCCTGATGGCCTCTTCCTTCGTTATCTTAAAAGGAACTATGCCGTCAGGTCTGTATTCCTGCGCTATCCTGTTAAACACGATCGCGGGGTTGCCGCAGTAGACACAGAAGGTGGAGACCTCAGTGTCGCTCGTTATGACTTCGGCGCCGCATTGGGGGCATGTATAGACTCTCGTGTCGTAGTAACGCGAATCGAGCTTGCTGTTGAAATCTTCAACGTCTTCAGGCCTGTAGGAGCTGCCGCAATTGGCGCACTCTAACTTCTGAGTCGCCGGATCGAAGATCAGTCTGCCTGCGCAGCTCTTACATAAAACCGCCATCTGTATATCCTCCGAACAAACCGGGTCCTCCGAGTCTACCAAACCAACCGGATAAACCGGATCAACCTATCCCAATGGACCTAATTATAACATCAGAGTTATTTGATAGTATAATATCAGTAGATTAAACAGGCCGCGCTATGAGGACAGCATATGTTTATCAATAAACTCAACCAGCTTTATAAACCAAAGAGGATCCTATACTACATAGACGCTGATGAGAATGCGCTCGCGGCTTTTTACAGCGGGAAGATACCTGATGAAGCGGGGCGCTATGCCAATGCTTTCGGCACTTACGACTATCCCGGAATCTTCTATGTGAAGTCATTGGGCCGCCCTGTTATCGGCATTGAATTCAGGGCGGGTGACGAGAACGCCCTGTACCCTTCTGATCTCAAATCGGTCACACTTGATGACGCATTTTTCTATTCGATCGAGATCGATAACGAGATCGAAGTTAACCTTAATTCCATTAATGATATTTTCGCGAAAATAAGAAAAGACGATGACGCACACAGGAACTACAGCGACTTGTCGGTCAAGGAAGATCCTGAAGTCATAAGCGTTTTCCTGAGTGGCAAGAAGATCAGGATATTATATGAGATGCAGATCGATTCTGACCACGCCATAGAGATAATCAACGACGAACACGACGCCCTCGGGAAGAAGGAACTCTATAAGAAGGCCTACATAGATTCCATCACGAATCACTATAACTGGAACCACCTGGTTCCTTTCCTTGAGATGCCGATGGACTATGGCATCAGCGATTATGCTTTCGTGCATTTTGATGTCAAGGAGTTCAGGGTGATAAACGAAGTCTATGGTCACATCGCGGCGAACAAGGTCCTGTGCAATGTCGTAAAGGCGATGAACGAATCGGACTTCGTCTATACGAGTGCCAGATGCCACAACGACAACTTCGCCATGATGATCAAGGACATGCCTGAGGAGAAGATGATCAGCAGGCTCGAGGAGTTTTTCGAAGACTTGTCACACCTGGAAGAAGATCCGAACTACAAGATCTACTACAGATGCGGCGTTGTTCCGATGCAGAGATCTCTCCTCTCGGGCAACAGAGTCGCGGACGCCGGCAAGCTCGCGCAGAAGCTCGGCACGAATCACAATAAGACAGACATCATCATCTTCACGGACAAGATGCACGAAGATATTCTGTGGGGCAACTACATCAAGGCCTATCTCGACACGGCTGTTGAGAATGATGAGTTCACCATATACCTCCAGCCGAAGTTCGATATCAGGAACGGGAAGATCAAGGGCGCCGAAGCGCTTATCAGATGGAATTACAAGAAGAAGGAATTCCTCTATCCGGGCAGGTTCATTCCGTTCTTCGAGCGTGACGGTTCGATCGGCAAGATCGATGACATCGTGCTCAAGAAGGTGTGCATGGCTTTCGACAAGTGGAAGAAAGAAGGCAGGATCCTCTACCCCGTATCGGTCAATCTCTCACGAGACCGGCTCTATGACAAGAACCTCGTAAAGCACCTGACTGAGATCGTCGATTCATATAACGTCTATCACGACCTCATCGACTTCGAGCTTACCGAGAGCGCATCTTACGATAACACCGAGCAGATGATCCACGTGCTGAATGAGCTGCGCGACCAGGGCTTCCACATCTCGATGGACGACTTCGGAACGGGTTATTCATCGTTCTCGCTCCTTACGCAGATGCCGCTTGATACGCTGAAGATCGACAAGAGTTTTGTTGATAAGGTAGGCGTCGAAAACATGATCGCCAAAGACGTCTACGTCATAAGGCACATCATCTCTCTTGCGAAGGAATTGGGCTTCGTTTGCCTCGCTGAAGGCGCCGAGAGCAAGAGCCAGATAGACGAATTAAGAGCTCTGGGCTGCGACGTCGTCCAGGGTTACTACTACAGCAAGCCGATACCGATCGAAGAATACGAGAATAGATATCTTAGCTAAAAAAGATTGGCGTTTTATATTTTTGGGGGAATTAATCTGATTTAATTGAATGGCCAGAACCTGAATTACAGTAAATTTGAGGGTAAACTTGAGGCTTTACCCTCAAATTCAGCCGCAAACAACTTCAATCTGAAAAAATTAGAGGCTAAACATGAGGCTTTACCCTCAAATTCAGCCGCAAATCCAGTCAGATATCGATCGGGATCTCCCTTATCGTGTTGCCTTCTGCGTCAGTGACATTGAGCCTTAACACTTTGTCGTCGATCTTAAGATCAAAAGGACTCTTTGTATCAAGATAGTAATCAAGTCCCGGATCTTTATCGTAATCATTGGTCTCATACGCAGTATCGGTGATCTTTCTGAGGAACAGGTTCCTTACTAAGAAAAGGATCAGGTACGCGAGGAAAAACACGCCGAGAACAGCCCCCAGCGTTATAAGCGCATAGACTGAGAAAGTGATAAACGGCGTCACCTGGGTGTTGAAGACGCATACCACAAGAAGGGCCGGAATAATTACCAGCATCGAGAACGGGATCCACTTCCATCTGCTCAAGAAATTGAGGATATTGTCAGCAACATCCACACCGCTTGATGTAGGCGCGTGACCGCTCGCTTCACCCGTCTGGCCGTTTATGGCGAACTGATACTGCGAGCCTTCGAATTCAACTGTCATGAACCACACCGGGAGCAGACAGTACTTGGTCTGGATCTCGCTGAGCCAGTTAAGATTCTTCTCTGGCCTTACCTCATATTTATCGTACTTGTTGGCTATGACATCGATCTCTGCTGAAGCGAACTTATCCATGCGCTTCATTATCTTATCCGCAATATCCATAGGCAGGAGATCGTACTTATTAGCGTAGAAACCCTGCAGATATTTGCTCTCGAACTTTACCATCTCGCTGTAATCAAAAGGCTCTATTGCTTCCATCAGTCTATTCGCAACATTTAGAGAAGCGTCAAACGGAACTCCCTTAACATAGTAAGTCATTCTCGAATGAACTTCGCGGACGGTCTTCTCCCCGTCCACCATCTTAACGCCGGTTCCTGTCATGTCAGAATTCATCTGACAGTCGATTACCCAGAACGGAACATAGAGGGCGGTCATCTTCGTCAGGCGGCTCTTGGTCTTGAATCCGAGCGGCGTATATTTCCTGCTAGCGAGCCACTCCTTCATCTTCTGCTCCGCCGTATCCTTATCTATCTTAAACGGGATAATGTAATCCGGCTTGAACTCACGCGTCATTCTTCTCGTGATAAGCATTGGCGAACCGCAGAAAGGACACATGGTCGACATCGAATGCTCATCGGTAATGAGGATCGCACCGCAGCTGTCGCACATGATCTCGTGACGCTTCTTATCGTCTTCACTCATCTCAACGTCGCCCACATAATCGCGCTCTTTGGCGATGCCAAGGCAGCCTCTGGGCTCGAGGTTATCAGCTGAATAAACGTTACCGCAGTTGCGGCACATCATAAGACCTAATTCAGGTGAATAAGTAATGTTGGATCCGCACGTCGGACACTTGATCGAATTGGTTGAAAGAGTCTCCGTTTTGCCGTCAGAAGGCTTTCCAAAAGGATGAGGTCCTACCGCATTTAACGGTCTGTCGTTCCACAATGCCACTTCGCTTCACCCCTTAGCACGAGGCATTTTGGCAGGATTCGATGCACGCGCCGACCAGGAATACCACCGAGATAAGACTGATCGCTGCCAAAGCAATATAAATAAACATCAGGACTTTGCCGAACACACTTCTTCTGAATCTGACCCTGACGATTATCATCAGGACGATGCCGGCGATATATGCAGGCATCAGGATCATAACGCCGATCGACGTCAGTTCCAAGATCGATTCCTCGCCCATTCCCGTAGTGCCCAATATCCATATGATCAGGCTGAATAAAATTGAAATTCCGAACGTCAGGCAGAGCGAGATGATGCACATGATGTTGGCTTTTTTCTTATCCTGACTGGTGAACTCAGGCTTGCCCTTGGCCTGGACGGGCGGTTGATATGTCTGCTGATAAGGAGGCTGCACCGGTGCTGCTACAGGTGCTTGATAAGGTGCAGGCGCAGGTGCGGGCGTTGAAGCCTGAGCAGGCGCAGGAGCCGGCTGAACCGGCATGGTAGCGGGTTTTGCATATCCGCATGTCGCGCAGAAGTTGCCGGTATTTCCGGCAGTACCGCAATTAGGACAGATCCAACTCTGATTCATACCTTCACTCATGATCTCTTACCCCACCTATATGTTTTCGAAAACGGATTCCACCCGTAAATCAACAGATGGAATTATTATAGCATTCCATCATGAATCGGTCTTAATGATAATAAGATAACTTAAGAACTCTCCGCTTCCCTTCTGACTGAGTTCAGTATCCTGTCAAAGCATCCGGGGCCCGCATCAAGATAGAGCGTGTGCATCGTCTTGATGTCCATGCCGGGATTCAATTCTCTTATTGCTTCTAAGGTCTTTAACGTCATATAACATCCGAGCCCGTACGAGATCGCGATTCCGGGTGTCATGATCATATCATCTGAATTGATACTCGGCATGTCATCTGAGATGCCTGATAAATATGCTGATGCTTCCCGGGGCGTCTTTCCTTCATAATTTATCAGGATATCAGCGAGGGCCAGGGTCATGTAATTCTTATAGATCCTGCCCGTATAGATAAGCCTGTCATCATCTGTTGTCCCGTACATGACCGCGGGGTTGTTCATGATGTAAGTTGCCCATCCTTCGACATAAGTATTAGTTCCGAACGCGAGAAGATAAATGTGTTTTAGATGGGTCTTGTGGTAATTGTACTGGTACATGTGACCCGGTATTCCTTCATGGAAAACGACCTCTTTTGTAAACAAGGCATCGGGCAGGAATATTATCTCGAGCGACGGATCGTCAAAATATCTGGCGGCATAAACACCCGATATGCCGACAGCCTTAAACAAAGACGGGAGCTTTACTATCTCGTAATTGATATCTATCTCAGGGAAATAATCCCAGGCTTTTGCCACCATGTTATCGAGCATCTCCTGATTGTTATTGCCGTCTATCTGAGATGCGGCAAGACTCTCAGGTTCCATCGCGAGCACTTCTTCAAGGTCCTTTTCGATCGCTTCGACATCTAAGCTTCTTCCGATCTGGCGGCGCAGGATATGCTCATAGTATTCTTTGCCGTATTCAAATCCTGCAAGCCCCCTGCTATTCGCATTCGTTCCACCGAGATCTGCAATGCGCCTGCAGCACTCCAAGAATTCCGGAACGACAACTTCTTCCATCACCTTATCGAAATCTTCGATATAGGCATTTATCTCGTCTTCCGTAAGGCCGTCAATGTTATTGATCTGCTCAACGAAAGACTCTCTGAAAGGGCCCGTCTGGCTCTCCTGTGTTAGCATGTAATACGCGTTGCTGCAAACCTTGTAGTATTCTTCGATCGACGCATAGCCCCTCGCAGAGCGCTCTTCTTCGAATGCCATAACCTCATCGTAATACCGGTCAGTGTCCTTAAGCAGTTCGATATAAAGATCCGCTTCGCTCCTGCTCCTTATCTCGATAAATCCGACAGTCAGATAAAAAGATCCGACACTCGGAGCTTCGATCGCAGGCAGCATGTAATAGAATCCTTCGTACTGCTTAATGTATCTTTCTTCCTCGATATCGAAAACTATCTGGTCATAGAAGTCTCTGTCTTCCTTTTCAAGACTCTCAAAATCTATCTTATAGAGGTGCTCCAAAAGTCCCGTTAAGTATTCACATTCGCCCCTGATATCACCCGGCCCTACATTGCCAAGTGAGGGTTTCTCAATAGTGATCCCCGCACCTGCCAGGTCCCTGAAACACCAGTTGGCTGCGACGTAATCGTCACTTATCTGATGCTTTATGTAACTCCACTCGATCTCATTAAGTTCAGCTAACGCCTGATTGCCTGTAATGCTCCCCGTTTGCCTTACCGGATGGACCTTGTCGACATCATATTCCTGAGTCGGAAACTCCGTGTATTCCAACTCATAAATCTCAGTCTTCTTCCCGAAGATTGCTGAGCACGACACAGCGGCCAAGGCGAAAGGAACCGCCATTATCACGGACAGAATCTTTATCGGTAACTTCTTCATATATTCCTTTATTCCCCGTCTCGGGTAATACTCATATCTGCAACTATTGCAGCAGCTGCGCCGACGTACTCATTGCACTTCTGGCCTAATACTCCGCGAAGTTTAATGCATGTCAGATGACCGTATTTTTCTATAAACCTTCTGTCGAATTCTTCGACGTCTTTCTCGGTCCCGTTCTCTCTAATAAATTGTTCAGCCGCCAGTACAGCGCCGCACTTGCCACCCTCTGATCTCGGGAACGGGGGCTTAGAAATATTGGCGTTGTCTGCCATAGATAAAGCTTCGTAAACTGCCTTGGAACAGTTCATTCCACTACGGTGATTGTCTCTGGCTATTGTCTCGTAGTCGATCATAAAAGCACTCCTCTTATCCCTACTATTTTATATATTAACTTTTGATTAGTATATAATTTATTCCAGTTGTGGGGTTACGGTTTTCCTTTTTGGGGGGAGGATTAATAATGAAAAAGTTTCTGAAGATCGCTACAGGGATAGTGGCTCTCGCCATGATGTTTTCGATATGTTCATGCGCAGAAAAAAGTCAGTCAGGTTCAGCTGCCAGAGGACGCGTATACTCTGATGAAGAAAGGAAGCCCGAATACGGCCAGATGCCTTCTTTTTCACAGGATACATTAGGCTCACTCTTCCAGTTATGCAGCGATAACCTGGGCGCCGATCTGTCAGATGCCGAGAAAGCAATCGGCGATTTCTTCAACACCAGACTTGAAGATCAGACCGGCTACGTATTGACCGATACACGCGAAGATGTAGTTACGACAATGCATGTTTATGTTCAGATGCTCGAGAAGAACGACATCAGATTCAACGGCATGGAGATCTGGACTGATGAGAAGGAAGGGTATGTAAGAAGGATCTCATTCGCACTGCAGAACAGTGATTATGTATCTGTTCATATTGATGATACCCCTGAATTCAGAGAAGAGATATTAGGGCTTGGCAGCAGCATCAACGATGCTCTGACCGGTGTTGCAGGAGCGCCTTACGATACAGGCTTATGCGCTTGGGACGAGGATTCGCCATACAACTACTACCTGATATCTGACAGCTGTTACATAAACGTTGAGATCCGCGACTTCACGGGAGAAGGCGGAAACGATCTTGTATCTGTCGATCTGATAATCGCAGACTGCGAGATACTGTTGTTCTGACAATTAACTGAAGGGGCCGCTTGCCCTGAATATATTTATCTCGTGTTCGAAAAAGATTACCACTGCAGTTGCCCCAAATATGCTGAAACAGCACTTTTGGGGCAAAAAATATTGCCCCTCGAATTGCCCCATGTACGAGAAACTAATTACTGAAGCAGAAAAGTACAAGAGAGACAACGCGAATTAATTAATCGCACAATAATTTACGGGCAAGGTATAATTTTAAAAGGCGAAGTAATGTGATTTGAAGACGGAAAGCTTCACGATAGAATAATAGAAGGATTAATCATCAGGAAAAAGGGGTGAAAATGGATAATAGATTTGACGAATTGATCAGTTCAATAAACGGCATTCAGTTCAAAGAAACGAAGCCTGAAGAATTGGAGAAACTTAAAGAACTGTATGGCGGGAAGATTCCTGATACGCTATTAGACTATCTGAAGAAACATGTGCCTGCAGACAGGACTAAGCTTCATGCGCGATTTGCATGTGTTTTCTATGGAATTGAAGAGATGATCGAAGAGAATACTGACGCTGTTCCGGGATGCAATTTACATCCTATGGGGCTTTATACATTTGCTTCTTTGGAGAATGGAGACAGTATCTGTTTT
>JAILHX010000140.1 GCA_024695565.1 Saccharofermentans sp.
CGATCTTTCCGCCTCGCAGTCTTTGACTGTGGGGCGGTCCTTTTGTTCCCCGCCATAGTCGTGCGGGCGTGAACTCGGGCGTATTTCGGGTGAAAAACGCCCGGAAAAATGCAAATTGAGTCCAAATGGCGTGATTCCGGGTGGAAAGAGCGTCAAAAACGCCAGGATTTTGCCCGAGCATCAATCGCAACCCGCCATCGTGGTTTTACAGATCAGCCGCATAGCCGTCAAGGCTGCCTTCGGCACATTCTGACGAATGCTTACGGCCTTGACTGCAACGGCTGATCTGTGTTGGGTGGCTAGGCGGGTTGCGAATAATGGCGATTGGCAGGGGCAACTGACCGTGGCGGGATAACGATTTGCGGGGCAGCTGACCCGGGCAGAATTTGCTCCAAAAACGCCCAAAATTTTCCCGCGACGATCAACAACACCTTCGAAGACATGAACAGCACCAAGGCGTAAAGAACAGAATCCCCGAACCGATTTCTACGAAGATTAATACTGAACACGGCGCCCAAAAGTTGTAGAATCAATAACAGAAGTCATGGGATAAGGCGCGCACGCGCACGCACGCATTAAAAATCAGCAAATATCAATGAGTAACGATTCAGCAGGTTTGGTAGGAACAGTATCGGCGAAGTGCCCGAACTGTGGAGCAAGCATTTTCTACAACGAGAAGGCAGGCAAGCTCGTATGCAATATGTGCGGAAGTCTTTTCGCGCCCGAGAGCCTGCGCCCGCTGGGCCGTATCGAGATCCGCGATAATGATGCGGCAGGTGAGGAAGAGGATAACAAGCAGGAGTTTGTCTGCGATTCATGCGGTGCAGCTGTGGTTACGGATTACAATACGGCAGCGACTTTCTGCGCTTTCTGCGGATCGCCGACGCTTATCAAGAAGCGTTTGTCCAAGAGCTTTAGACCCGACCTGATAATCCCGTTCAAGATAAGCAAAGAAGAAGCAATCCAGAATTATCTCGAGTGGGCTAAGACCCACAAGGGCGTGCCGAAGAAGTTTACTTCTGAGTCCGTGCTCTCGAAAATCACGGGCTACTACATTCCGTTTTGGCTCATCGATGCCGACTGCATTACCGAGGTAAGCGGCACGGGCCAGAAATTTGATGGCGATAACATAGCAAATTATCAGATAGACAGAACGCTTCATTACAACGTCCGCAAGGTCCCTTTCGATGGCTGCAGAAAGATTGCGAACGTTCTCATGGAAGCGATCGAGCCGTTCAACTATGCGGACATGAGGGAATACAACAATATGTATCTGCCGGGTTTCTTTGCCCAGCGTTATGACCTGTCCGCGATCGACATGATCGATCTCATCAGGATCAGGCTCGATAACTACGCCGAAGGCATCGTCATGCAGAAGTCTTCGAAAGAATACGATAACTTCAAGGCGGTAAACGGCGTCGGTTCCTATTCGGACAATTACAAGCAGGCTTATGCCCTGATGCCCGTCTGGTTCCTCAATATCGAATACGAAGGTTCGACCTACGGCATCGCCGTCAACGGACAGACCGGCAAGGCGTCCGGCTCGCTTCCGATAAGCAAGAGAAGAGTTCATTCCCATGCGCTGGTCAAGCTGATAAGGGACATTCTCGTATACCTCGGCCTGTCACTCGTTCTGGCAGCTCTCGTGGTCGCCGCGGTCATATTCCTGACAGGAGAAGCAGCGACCACCCTGTTCTACTTATCGGTATTCCTGATCTTCTTAGCTATCGAACTTGCATTGGGCATGATATTCTTCGTCCCGTACCTGAGAAGGAAATTCAGGGATACCAGTTTCTACGAGTCCGTGACCATCGACCGCGCGCCCAACATAGAGCAGTATATCGACCTGAAGACGAACTTCAGTATGGAGAACCGCGACACGTTCCAGTACATGTCTTCTAAAGCCGATGACGACAGCGTCAAGAAGTTCGCCAAAGGCTCGCTCTCGGAACGTGTATTTAACGATATATTTAAGGGTTGATTTTACTCCCTCTCATCCAGCACCTTTTGCGCTCTGTCGTTGATCACTCCGGCGACTTCTTCGAATGATTTCTGTCCTTCGAAGTAGGCGGGGATCTCCTCGTAGATAATGAGCGAGATGCTGTGATACGTGAAGCTCGAAGTCGTAGCCGTAGACAGTTCTTCTATGTATTTGTCGGCGATGGAGGGATCTAAATATTCTCCAACTTTTGCATATTTACTTCCTGCAGTTTTCTCTACGTAGTAGTTGTGAGTATCGATCTCCTTGAGCGCGAGATTTTTCGCGCAGTTCTTATTGATCGGAATGTTGAAACTGATCGTGTTCTGCACGTCTTCTGACAGGAGAACGCGGAGAAACTCTTTGCACGAATCGATATTTGAACAGTGCGTTGAGACAGACACAGCGATATCAGAACCGATGGTCGCAGTCCTGCCGTCGACGGACGGGTAGCCGCAGATCGTGACATCGTCAAATCTCGTGGCGAACGTCTCGTACTCGTAGAAGTCGTAAATAACGACGGGCTGGATGATCAGGGAATCTTTGGCTGTCATCAGGTCCTCGTACTCGGCGTCGATGTCCTTGCCTTCAAAATAGCCTTTGTCAGGGAGGTCTTTGCAGTAGTCCAGTATCGACATGAACGATTCGCTGTTCACATCGATCCTGCCGTCATTTATATACATCTCATTCGTGTTTGCGAAAAGTTTCGTCGCCAGTTCCGTTCTTGAATATGAGAGCTGGTGATCATAAACAGGATCCTGACCGTTGCAGTAATCAGAAACCATGGCTTCATATTCTTCGAACGTCATGCCGTTTTTGCCGCCGAACGCTTCTGTGGGTCCCATGAATCCGTCTACATAAAATCCTATGGGGAGCTGATACAGTGCGCCGTTAAACTTCAATGCTTCGATTGCATTCATGAAGTAATCCGATTCATTGATCCCGCTCTCGTTTGCCAGGAAGCCGGTGAGGTCAACGAAGTAATCGTCCTTGGATAACTGCTCGTTCGCACCGTTCGTGATGAGGATGTCAGGACCTTCGCCGTTCATTATGTCCATGGCCAGGCGGTCTGATACGGATGCGTATGAATTCAGCTGGCTAAGAGCCGCACGGTCGGTGTTGTCTGCGTTCGAATAATCGATATCGGTGTTTGCTTTGTACCTGCTGTCGAAAAGCATGAACGCCGAAGCGTTCGTAGAATTGAAGATCATCATGGCTTCAGAGATGCTGTAGTCTAAGTCTTCAGTAGAAGCAACCGTTATGATGTCCTTTCCTGCGGCAGGATAATCAGATGACTTCGTGAACGTGCAGAGCGCATTGTTCATCTGGTTGTATCCGGCATATCTTGAAGAATAGCTGAACAGGAGCATGTCTTCATCAGCGTATGCCAGTTCCGAATTGTTGACGAGGAATCTGTTGCAGATCGAGCAGTTAAATGACAGCGTCATCCTGCATGTGCCTTCTGCCGTATCGATGGTGTATACGCCGCCGTCCGTGACCGTCACGAGATTGCCGTTGGAGTAAGAGAGATTACGCAAAGGAACCGTGATGTATTCCATCTCATCGAGAGCGCTTATCTCACCGGTTATAAGATCTACGAGGCAGTATCTTATCTGCCCGAAATACATGTTTGCAGAAGTTGCACCCCAAACGACGACCTTGTTTTCGCCGCCGCACAATATTCCCTCAGGATATTTGATATGGAAGTTCTTCGACAGATCTTCGAGAGGCACTTCTGCCTTTACATTACCGTCAGTAAGGTTCATTAGTTCTACGCTTGGCACGTCTCCGTTTTGAAGGATCGCAACATCATCGCCCACGAATGTAATGTCGTTGACGGCTTCATTTGCTGACAGGTTTTTCGACAGATCGATCTTATTATCGGGAGACACGCTTCCGGTATTCTCATCAATCGGGTAGAGGTAATCTGACATTGTCTCGAAGTCGTAAGCAGTAAGATAGAGGCCGTTCCCGCGGACCATCCTGTTGAGACTTATGTTGTCGCCGAATTCATTTTCGATCACGTAGTCGCAGACAGGCTTATTGTCTTCATTAAAAGACATTACGTGATAGACGGGAAGACTTGGCTCGGCCTCTATCACGAACATCCATGTGCGGCCCGAGAACCAGGTGATATCTGATATGAAGCATTCACCGAATTCTTCTGTAAGATATATGAATATTCCGTCATCTTCCTTGAAGTCGTACCAGTTCATGCCTTCAGGGAGCTCGTCGGGCATCTTGCCGCTCAATACGAGCCCCGATTCATCAACGATCGCGCTGCCGCCGGTCTTAGCCGTGCATCCTGTGGCGAACATGGAAACACCAAATAAGGCTGCCATTACGGCAGCTCCAAACTTCTTTACAGGCCATCTCATAAACTATTATCCCCCGATAATATTTGAAAATATGCACCCGGGAATCATCCCGGCAGGCAAGATTATAACACCGATCATATATCAGTTCTGTGTAATTCTGGTGAATGTTATAATGACCTTATCTGATATGGGGAGGGCATTTTAATGAAAGTTACAGACATTAATCTCGACCAGCTTTTGTACACGGAACCGGTTAAGAGTCAGCCTTATGACAGCCCGGAGGAAGAGGGCGGTTTCTTCAAAAAAGTTTTCGCGAAGAAGAAAGAACCCGAAGTCCCTTTCTTCAATACCAGAGTAGAAGAATTCGGCAGGGACGAGCTCTATAACGATCTGATGGAAGGCTACGATGCCTATTACATTCAGGGCGCTCCCTTTGAGACCATGGTGGTCCTTACAAGCTGCTATCTGATCCTCCCCGGCAGAGAGATATTCCCCCTCTACGATGTGGAGAAGTTCGCGTTAAAGAACGAGTATGCCGGCAACAGGAAATATGAGCAGTATGCGATCGACAGGAAGGGCATCCCGTATGATCCCAACTATGTCAGTGAATTCGAGGGCGAGGAAAGCTTTGAACTCGACAGATTCAACGTCCTACTCCAGATAACAGACGAGAACCATCTGCTCTATGAATATGTTATCAAGATGGAAGTCCCCGACAGAAAAGACTTCAGGGCAAGGCTCATCGAGCGGTTGGAAGTCGGAGGCGGCGCCATAGACTTGTCCGAAGAAGATGCCATAGAAGGCCTTTTTGTTGACGATTCAGACACCTGGTAAGACATCTGTGTGATATCCCGCGCAGTATCTCCGGTGTTCGAAAATATATAAAACTTCCTTTTAAAAGAGTTAACACCTTGTATCTAATTTGATTAAACGCTCCCAGTAAAATGCTATTAAGAGAATTATCCAGCATTTACGGGAGATCCAAGGGTGGAGAAAAAAGAACGCAAAGGTTTAAGTATCAAGCTGGTTGCTGCCGTCTATTCGACCGTAGCGATTCTTGTGCTCACGATTGCGATCGTAGTTATCAGTCTGCGCATCTACGAGCAGAACATTAATGAGAACTATAGAAAATACATATCCACAGTCCTCGATTATGCATACAGCGTTACGACCGAATATAACTTCGGCGACATGATCGCTTCCAGGAGCATGCCCGAAGAATACGAGGACATGCGTGAAGACTTAAATAAGATCAAGGAGAATTCCGACATCGGGTATCTCTATTCCATCTATTTTGAAGATGTCGACGATATCCACAGCTTAACTTATGCGATAAATACCAAGACATCTGAAGAACTTGCAGAAGGCGGCACATACACTTATCTGGGCACCCCCTGCGAAGCAGGAAGTTTTGAGGACGAGACTATCCTTATCCTCCAGGAAGCAGTAAAGAGCAGAAGGGTTGAGAGCGGTTTCCTCGACGGCTATTCCGAAGAATACGGCCACATGTTCAACGGCTACAAGGTCATATTTGACAGCAGCGGCGATCCGGCAGGACTCCTTTGCGTTGAGATCGATACCCTTAACATAAGCCGTGAAGTGGAACGCTATTTCATGACGGTCGGCATCTTCGTTGCCGTCTTCACCCTTATCGTTATCGCTGTTTACGTAATCAAGATCGAATGTGCCCTTATCTATCCGATCTCGAGCATCACCAATGCTGCGAAGGACTTCATCAAGAACATCGGCAACCAGAAGGCCATGGATGAGAGCGTTGATAAGCTTGACCATATGAAGATCAGGGCCAATAACGAAGTCGGCGAACTCTACGATACCGTACGCTCGATGGAGACTGATATCGCCAAGCAGCTTCACGATATACGCCAGTCTAACGAGAGCATCCTGAAGATGCAGGACGGTCTCATGGTCCTGATGGCTGACCTGGTTGAAGTCCGCGATTCCGATACGGGAACCCACATCCAGAAGACCGCGGAATATGTCCGCATTATCCTTGAGGGTCTCCGCGAAAAGGGTTATTACAAGGACATCCTGACACCCAAGTATATTGAAGACGTTATAAAGTCCGCCCCGCTCCACGATATCGGCAAGATCAACATCTCAGACAGCATACTCAATAAGCCCGGCAAGCTCACGGATGAGGAGTACGAGCTCATGAAGACCCACACCACTTCGGGCCGCATGATCATTGACAAAGCGATAAGCAATGTCGAAGGCGAGAACTATCTTAAGGAAGCGCGCAACATGGTCTGCTACCACCACGAGCGCTGGGACGGCAAGGGTTATCCCGAAGGTCTCAAGGGCGAAGACATTCCGCTCTCGGCACGCGTAATGGCCGTCGCAGATGTTTTCGACGCCCTGTCATCAACGCGTGTATATAAGCCCGCATTCCCTCTGTCTGAATCCATCCGGATAATCGAAGAGGGCAAAGGCACACAGTTCGACGCCAAGTGCGTTGAGGTCCTGGTAGATCACCTGCCTGAGGTCAGGGAAGTCTTGAGGCAGTACAATCCTGACTACAAGGACGAGGATTGATCAAGTAATCTGCAGGCGCAAATGCCCTTCCGGCACTTGAGAATATCTAACAAATTTTACAACAAGTCTCGATTTTTGGCCTCCGCGAACAAAATTATTGATATCTCGGAAAAAACTTGTCATAGTGGAGATATTACCAGTCCGAAAGGAGATTGAATCGAATGATAAATGACGCTAATTTCCGTGAGGTCGTAGATCAGATACTTAACAATTATGAAGCCTATTCAAAAGACGATTTTTATAATCTTTTACTCGAGATGACAGAGGAGTTCCTCGTCGAACTGATCGCTGCTAAAAGCATGGAAAAGAAGATCGTTGACGAGTTTGGTGAGGAAGAAGGAGATAAAATTCTTAACGAGATTTCCCAGTCCACGATCTATCCGGACTTGACCGAAGATTCCATGGATATAGATATCAAGGTCAGGATAGAAGCCCTGATGGAAACAGTCGAGAGGATGCATGAAGACGGATAATCTTCACTTAGGATTACTTCCGTCACCCGCACACTGCAATCTATGAACTAAAACACGCAAAGCATTCCGGAAACGAGATTTCGGGATGCTTTTGTTGTATCCTCGTACCTGATGAAAGGAGTACGAGAGGTGAATATCAAATTTTTGCTGGATCCTGACGATCCGGTGAGAAAGAATCTGGAATCACTTGGGATCCATGACGATCCCGATTCCCAGTATCAGCTTACCCGCAGAGGCGGGGGCGTTAATTATATTCCCGGCAGGAAGGACGACCAGCAGTTCTTTATCGATGTCAACGATATCTGCTTTATCGAGAGCATGGGCCACGACATATTCATCCATGCTAATGACGGTGCTTACAATTCCAGTGACAGATTAAAAGCATTGGAACAGGTCCTGCCGTCAGACCGTTTCCTGCGCGTCAGCAATTCCGCGATCGTAAACCTCAAGAAGATCAAGCGCATCGAATCATCTCTCCTCCAGAAATTCATCCTGCACATGACTTGCGGCGC
>JAILHX010000150.1 GCA_024695565.1 Saccharofermentans sp.
ATTTTCGTGCCCTCGGGAGGCAAAGGCTCAGACGAGATAATATCCGAAGGCGAAGCCATCAAACGCTATCTCATTGAGACCGGCATCAGCGAAGACAAGATCCTTGCAGAGACAGAATCTGTAAGCACCGAAGAGAACTTCAAGTTCGCGAAAAAGCTCATCGAAGACCACTACGGCTCAGGCGATTGCAAGGTTGCATTCTCCACAACAAATTACCACGTCTTCCGTTCCGGAATGCTCGCAGAGCAGCAGGGTCTTAAGGGCGCCGAGGGAATCGGCAGCAAGACAAAAAGATATTTCTGGATCAATGCTTTCGTAAGAGAATTTATTGCTACCATATATGAAGAGAAGAAGACCCACGTCAAAGTAGTTCTGATCCTGCTTCTCATAAACATAATAAGCGTATTGATGCTGTACTTATCCGAAGCCGTTCTTTTCTGACCGGCAAAACAATATAAAGCGAGGTGCAAACATGGACAAAAAGAAGATCTTAACCGGCGCAAACCCCTACATGCCTTTGTGGGAGCACGTTCCGGACGGCGAACCGCGCGTGTTCACTTATAACGGTGAGACGAGGATCTACCTCTTCGGTTCACACGACACAAAGAAGACCGACTACTGCGGACCCGACTACGTCGTATGGTCAGCGCCCGTCGAAGACCCCACAAACTGGACCTGCCACGGCGTCTGCTATAAGGCCTCCGACGGCGGCGATCTCTACGCACCCGATGTCGTTCAGAAGGGCGACACCTTCTATATGTACGCAGCCGAGAACCGCGGATCTTCCATCATGCTCGTGACATCCAAGTGCCCCTGGGGCCCTTATGAGAATCCCGTCAAGACAGAGCTCGGATTTGACCCCGGGATCCTGGTCGACGACGACGGAAAAGTCTACGCATTCTGGGGCTTCTGCGAGTGCCACGCCGCAGAGCTCAACGGCGATATGGCAACGATCAAGAAGGAGACTCTCGTAAACCACATCATCGGTCACTCAAAGCCCTTCTGGATCAAGGAAGACGACGGTCACGTCATCCCCGAAGACGGCTTCTTCGAAGCATCGAGCCCACGCAAGATCAATGGCAAATACGTCCTCGTTTATTCCAAGCGCTACGAATACACTAAGCCCTCACTCGGCGTAATGAACAGCTGCAACGGGTTCCTGTCATACAAGTGGAGCGATACGCCTCTTGGCGAATATAAAGACGGCGGCGACATCAGCTTCAACGGCGGTGAGATCATCGAAGGCCCTGACGGCAACGGCATCATGACATACCAGTGGGGCAACAACCACGGCTCCCTCATGAAGGTCGCTGACAAGTGGTACGTCTTCTATCACAGACAGACCGGCTGCAACGAGTATTCACGTCAGGCAATGGCTGAGCCCGTCGACATAGCGCTTGGCAAAGACGGCAAGATCTATATCGGCAAGATCTCTTATGAGAGTGGCGAGCCCGTAAGCTCCGACGTCGTTGACATGACTTCACAGGGTTTCTACCTTGACGGCCTCGATGCTTTCTCCATCATCTCCGCAGGCTACACATGCCACATGTACGACGGTCTGGGCAAGCCCATGTATCAGGGCAACGCCGAGGGCACCAATAAGGATAAGCGTGTTGCACACATCCAGCCCGTTTACGAAGGTGATTCGTCACCCGTAGTAGACATCCAGAGCGGTGCGACGATCGGCTTTAAGTATATTAACTTCGGTGATGGCGCAGTTAAGGCAACCCTTACAGGCAGCTTTGCTTCCTTCACCGTGAGTCTCATGCTCGACTCATACGACGGCGAAGTCATAGCTTCTGCAAAAGCAGACGGCGACCCTTCGGAATTAACGCTCGATCTGGGCAGCAAGGTCACAGGAAAGCATGCGGTCTACTTCGGATTTAAAAGCGAAGATTCTGACAGCAGGGCGGTTTTCGATACCTTCACATTCGACTGATCCGTACAGTACCTGCGCAGATTGCCAAAAAGCATTTTAATTGAATTGACAAACAGTTAACCGAAATCGTTATTTCCGTTAACTGTTTGTTTTTATTGTGCCCTTATACTGATTCTATAAGATCAGGAAATAGCGGGAGACTTTTGTTCAATGAAGATCTGTGCTTTCATCGGAGATCTATACCGTGATTACTCGGCCGGCATCGTCCGGACGCTCCGTGAACGCGCGATCGAGAAGGGCCACCACATCGACGTCTACGGCAACTGTTCCGTCCCCAGTGACAACTCACTGCATGCCCAGGGCTTAAAGAGCGTCATGTCACTGCCCAATCTTCACGAGTACGACGGCATCATCATCTGCTCGGACACTTTAGACCAGGGCGGTATCTCCAAAGAGGTCATCGAAACCCTCATATCCACACCCGACCTTCCTCCCGTGATCAGCATCAGGACCATCGTCGAAGGCTTCTACAGCATCATCCCCGACAACAGGCAGATCATGCACGACATCTCCGAGTATGTCATCAGCAAGTGCAAGACCTCCGACATCGGCTTCGTAACGGGCCGCGATGACCTGACCGATTCCCAGGAACGCCTCGCCGGCTTCGAAGACGCCATGCACGAAGCAGGATACGAAGTCTGCGAAAATATGATCTTCCACGGCAACTACTGGGTAACCCAGGGTCCCCAGACCGCAGACTTCTTCATCAAGGAAGACGGCACTCTTCCCGAAGCCATCATCTGCTCCAACGACTACATGGCCCTGACCCTCATGGACGAGCTCACGCTCCGCGGCTACAAGCTCCCCGACGACACCATCATCACCGGCATCGACGACATCGAAGCAGCCGGCATGCATATCCCCTCGCTCACGACATCGAACATTCCCGATGAGACCCTCGCGAATTCCGCGATCGACACACTCGAGAAGATCTTATCAGGCGATCAGGTCGACTTCTACATCAACGTTCCCGGCAAGCTCATCCTCCGCGAGAGCACAAGAGACGGCGAAGAGCGCGACGTCTTTGACGCATACCGCAAACTCGACATCATCCGCAAGACCGCGTTCGACGTAACGCGCCGATTCGTTATCATGAGCGCAGCCTACGAAGACCTCATCACGCCCGAGCAGTACCATCAAGCCACTATGGAAAACCTCCAGGCTCTCGACTTCTTCACGCGCTGCTACCTGTGTTATTTCCGCGAGAACGACAGGACCGTCTTCGGTTACTTCGAAGACGACGGCGAGATCCATTTAAGCGACATCGCTTTCCCGAGCGACAAGCTCCTGCCCGATGATTTCCTCGACACCGATTCCGGCATCAGGATCTTCCTGCCTATCTACTATAAGAACGAAGTTTACGGCTATGGCGCCTTCGAAGTTAAGCCCGACTCCAAAGAGTTCGTCAACGAGAAGCTCGAGTTCATTCTCATGCTCTTAGGCCAGACAATCAACAGATCCCGCCTCTACAGCAAACTCTTCGCAGTCAGCGACGTCATGGACATGTACATCCGCGACTCCCTCACGGGCCTTTTTAACAGGCGCGGCTTCGAAAAGAACATCATCAGCTACTTCGACAAGAACAAGCAGATGAAGAACCCCCTTGCCGTTGCCAGCATCGACATGGACGGTCTCAAATACATCAACGACACCTTCGGTCACAGCGCCGGCGATGATGCGATCACTGCCGTCTCTTCCTGCATCGCCAAAGCGATCAACAAGAACGAGATCGCAGCCCGCATGGGCGGCGACGAATTCGCCGTCGTCCTGGTCCTCGAAGGTCCCGGCAGGATCGGCCAGTTCATCAGAACGCTCCGCAACCTCATCAAGAAAGCAAACACCGACAACGACTATCCTTATCTTCTCTCCGCCAGCGTCGGCACGTGCGAGCTCACCGAATGGCACGACCTCCTCGAATGCATGAACAAAGCCGACAAAGCGATGTACCTCGAGAAGAAGACCAAGAAGTCCAGATCATCCTAAGGCTCCCATTATTTCTCATAAAGAAGACTGTTCACCCCACAGTCTGAA
>JAILHX010000056.1 GCA_024695565.1 Saccharofermentans sp.
CCCGGAATCACGCCATTTGGACTCAATTTGCATTTTTCCGGGCGTTTTTCACCCGAAATACGCCCGAGTTCACGCCCGCACGACTATGGCGGGGAACAAAAGGACCGCCCCACAGTCAAAGACTGCGAGGCGGAAAGATCGAAAAACTCAGAAACTTACTTACTGTATTTGTTAGCAATGCCTGATGCGGCATAACTGTATGGCTTGATGAGGCAGACGTAGCCCTGGCTGGTGACCCAGCTGACGATGTCTTTGATGAGGACGTTGGTCTTGCCGGCGCGGCCGATGTCGCAGTGGATCTGGAAGGAGACATCGAGGTCGTCAAGCAGCACGTCGTTCTCGAGGAACAGCACTTCCAATGCATCGAGCAGGGCGTTCGCGACGAACAGGCTGCGGCCAGTCTCTTCGTTGATCTTCTGCTTCAGGTTGGTGATCAGATGAACGTATTCGATGTTGTAGAAGTAGGTGCCGCCGTGGCCCTTCTTGTGGATGGCGATAACTTCGACCATCTTCGTTCTGCTGAAGTTCTGACTGTCGGTTCCGACGGTTATCTCGTAAATGCTTGTCTTGTCCGACATGATGATGTCGAAAATCCTCTTTGCAATGTCAGGAACGCCAATCGGCTGTCCCTGAGCTGTCTTAAACATGATGCTGTCTCCTTTCTTATGGTTTTCATGGCGTCGACACCCGGACTCGAACCGGGACATCAGGAGGAATCCGATTACTTACGGTTTAGCAAACCGCTGCCTTACCGATTAGGCTTATATCGACATGTGGCGCTGTGTGAGAGATTCGAACTCCCAGAGCTTTTTACACTCAACAGTTTTCAGGACTGACCCTCCTCCCCGCTAAGGTAACACAGCGTAATTAATGGCGGTCACAGCAAGATTCGAACTTGCAATTTCCGGTTCGTAGCCGAACGGTTTATCCGTTAGCCTATGCGACCTTTTGTTGCTTCCGCTGAGACTCGAACTCAGATTCAGGGTTGGCTGACCACTGCACCGGCCGACGATGACAGAAGCATTTTGGTTGGAAAGGAGAGGCTCGAACTCTCGACCACCGCTTTATAAGAACGGCACTCTGACCAACTGAGTTACTTTCCAATGTCTGGTCGTAGCTGATAGAATCGAACTATCATTACCCGCATATCAGGCGGGGTTCCTGCCTTTGAAAGAAGCTACGTTTTGGTGCCGTCTGAGGGTATCGAACCCACTCGAAGTATTGAACTGACGGATTTACAGTCCGTCCCGCCTCCTTAACGGATTACGACGGCATTTGGAGTCCCATACGGGATTTGAACCCGTACCGACAGTTTGGAAGACTGTGGTGCTGCCATTACACCAATGAGACATCTGGGTGGAACACCGGGGATCAAACCCGAACTTGCAGTGCCACAAACTGCCGTGCTGTCATTACACTATGGACCACATGTTGTGGGCGAATGTACAAGCGTTTGTACAACACCCGCCGCACTTTTGCTGTACATATGCTCGAAAACCAGGTATTTGTACAAGCATTTGTACAACACCCGCCGTGCATTTGCTGTACATTTGCCCGAAAACCTGGCTTTTGTACAAGCGTTTGTACAACACACGCCGTGCTTTTGCTGTACATTTGCCCGAAAACCAGGTATTTGTACAAGCGTTTGTACAACACCCGCCGCACTTTTGCTGTACATTTCCGGTCTGGGTGCAGGGCCGAGAGTCGAACTCGGGTGGACGGGCTTATGGGGCCCGTTTGGAAGCCGTTCCTCCCTGCTATGTTGGTACTCGGTAACCTGTAATTTGGGTGCTCGGCACCTTCCAATTTTGGTACTCGGTAAAGGGATCGAACCTTTGACCTCCTGCTTGTAAGACAGGCGCTCTCCCGGCTGAGCTAACCGAGCTTTTGGTGGAGCTTCCCGTGAGATTCGAACTCACAATCTGCTGCTTACAAGGCAGCTGCCGTACCATTGGGCCAGAGAAGCATGTTGGTGCCTGACAAGGGTCTCGAACCCTCAGAAAACTGGTTTTGAATCAGTCATGTCTGCCTATTGCATCAATCAGGCGTTATTACAGACGACACAGTCGCGATCTGCTTTTCGGCTACTTGTTTTCATGTGCTACACCGTTTTGGTGTTCTCCCTACTTCCTTTTGCCTATCATCTGTTGTTGGCACTCCTAGAGCGACTTGAACGCTGATCCCCGGTTTAGAAGACCGGTGCACTATCCGGTTGTGCTATAGGAGTATGTTGGTGTCCGTGGCGGGACTCGAACCCGCAAAACCAGCGTCCTTAGCGCAGTACCTATGCCAATTCGGTTACACGGACATAAATTGTTTTTGGTCTCCCGGGCGGGGTTCGAACCCGCAGCGCCCGCATTTTAAGTGCAGTTCGTATGCCAGTTCCGACACCGGGAGATTTGGTGCCATTGCACCGAGAGATGCGGTGTTCCGACACTGGGAGATTTGGTGTCCCTACTCGGATTCGAACCGAGAGATAGACGGTCCTGAGCCGCCTGCGTATGCCATTCCGCCATAAGGACATTTTGGTCGGAGTAGAAGGAGTCGAACCTTCGCCTCGTGGTCCCAGGCCACGGATACTTCCGTTATACGACACCCCGACATTGAAACAGGCTGTATTCCTATTATCAGAAGACGAATTCACAGGCCTGTTTCAAAAACGGATCTTAAGACTGAATAGAACAGTCTTTGGCGACCTCAAGGGGAGTTGAACCCCTGTCTCCGGCGCGACAAGCCGGCATAATGGCCGTTATACCATGAGGCCAAAATGGTGGATGTGACAGGCATCGAACCTGCGACCTTCAGATTAAGAGTCTGCTACTCTGCCAGCTGAGTTACACATCCGTGTTGGTGGACCCGAAGAGACTTGAACTCCCATCGCCCGGATTAAAGGTCCGGTGTGTTACCGTTACACTACAGATCCATGGTGGACGGTGTTGGTTTCGATCCAACCTCCCTTGGGCTTCAACCAAGTGCTTTCACCAGATTAGCTAACCATCCTGTTGGCGGGGCGGCGCGCGGGAAGTGCCTTTCCTGCTGCCACCCCTTGGAGACGATCTGCAAAGAGTGCCTGTTTCTTTGCCGGTCATCTTTATTGGCACCTTTGGAAGGACTTGAACCTTCAACCTCCCGGTTAACGGCCGGATGCTCTACCGGTTGAGCTACAAAGGTGTGTGAAAAAGTAAGTTGTCAAGGTACGTGAAGAATAAAAAAGGATCGCCCGATTTATTCTCCGGACGATCCTGATACAGTCTTCATCTGTTTGTGCCTAAACAAAGTCAGATTAACATCGTAATCGTCCAACGTTGATATAAACGCTCTTATTGAGATCGCGGCCATAATTGCCTGTATTAATCGATTTCAGGTCAAATGAGCATATTGAACCAAACGCCATGTCGCTTAGCGTTACGGGGTGTATCATGTTGTGTCTCAACATTGCAGAAGCCATGTCACTCGTCCTTTCGATAAAAAATAAAAGCAATAAAAAAAGAAGTGCTGTACGATCCGAACTCAATTATTGAGCCAGATGTCGGACAGGCACTTCCTTCATCGCCGTTAAGATAACACAACAAAAACTGATGTGCAACCCCTAATTCAAAATTTTCGAAAATTCTTATTGTCCCTTGCTTGCAAGAAGACGCTGCTTCTCTAATCTTCTTTCTTCTCTCTTTTCTTTTCTGATCTGACGCTGAAGCTTTGCTTCGTATCTGTCGCGGATCAGAGTGAAATAGATGAGGCCTGATATTGCTGCGGAAATCACGAGCATGACAAGACAGAACGCAGACGATCTGTCCCATACTTTTCCCGCGTTGAGCAATCTCTCAAGATAATCCATCAAGGTTATTGTTCGCCGTTGTGTATCATAAGGATCGCCAAAATAACTTGGAATCTCACTCATGCCGAGACCGTCAACTACGGACAGGATTACAATGAAGAACAATATCGGACGCATGCAGGGCAATGTGACCCGGAAGAAAGTATAGGGCCTGTTCGCACCGTCAACTTCGGCAGCTTCTAATACCTCGGTTGGAACACTGGTAACTCCTACGATCGCATAAAGGCAGGTGATTCCGAAGTGCATGAATATGCCTGCAAGAACTATCATTACACGCATCTGCAAGAGATTGGCGATATCTTCTTCGGTGATTCCAAATCCGTCCACCAAGGAGATTATATAGATAACATATCGCGCGGTATAGAAAAAAATGATAAGACTCAAAAGAGACGGAGACACCATAAGGTTCGGGAAGAAAAATGCAGTCTTAAATAGCCATCTTCCCTTGATCTTCAGTCTTCTGTCAGTCAGCACTGCAGCAAGCCAGAATGCCAATATCCACTCGGGGATGGTCTGTGCAACAAAAAAGATAGCCGTATTCCTTAATGCGGAAGCAAAAGTACCAGTCTCAAAAAGGTCCGCAAAATTCTTATACCACGGCAAACCATTGGCGATCAGAAGCGGCGGGGGCTCTTCAATTACGGTAACGTGCTTCAAGTCGCAGAATGCATAGTAAAAAGTAGTGAGCATCGGCCAGAGATGGAAGATCAAAAAGCCAAGAACAAAGGGGATAATGAAAATGTATCCCCATTTATTGTAATGCCGCTCTATTGATTTGTTTTTGCCCATATATCATTAAGTATACTGATGTGCGGGAATAAATAAAATAGCGTAAAAATTACTGTTCCTTGGTTGCAAGACGGCGCTGTCTTTCCAAACGCCTCTCTTCTCTCTTTTCTTTTCTAATCTGACGCTGAAGTTTTGCTTCGTATCTGTCGCGGATCAGAGTGAAATAAATGAGTCCTGATACTGCTGCGGAAATGACGAGCATGACGAGACAGAATGCGGATGCTCTGTCCCAGACCTTTCCTACTCCGATCAAGGTCTGAAGGTATTGCATCAGGGTCACGGTTCGCCGTTGCGCATCATATGGATCGCCGAGGAAATCCGGAATATCACTCGAGCTGATTCCGTCAACTACGGTCTTGATTACTATGAAGAAAAGTATCGGACGCATGCAGGGCAATGTGACACGGAAGAACGTATAAGGTCTGTTCGCGCCGTCCACTTCAGCAGCCTCTAATATCTCGGTAGGAACACTGGTAACTCCTACGATCGCATAAAGACATGTTATTCCGAAGTGCACGAAAACGCTTGCAACAATTATCAATACGCGCGGCTGTAAGAGTATCTCAATATCCTTCTCGGTGAATCCGAATCCGTCCATCATGGAGATCATAAAGACAGTGTATGAAGCAGTATAGTAGAAGCTGACAAATCCCCAAAGAACAGGAGACAGCATAAGATTCGGGAAGAAATATGCAGTCTTAAAAAGCCATCTGCCCTTGATCTTCAGTCTTCTGTCAGTCAGGACTGCAGCAAGCCAGAATGCCAGTATCCACTCGGGGATGGCCTGTGCAACAAAAAAGATAGCCGTATTCCTAAGCGCGGAGACAAAAGTACCTGTCTCAAAAAGATCCGCGAAATTCTTATACCACGGAAGACCCTGGGTGATCAGAAGCGGCGGCGGCTCGGTAACTACGGAAACATGTTTCAAGTCAGAGAACGCGTAGTAAAACGTGTTCATCATCGGCCAGAGATGGAAGATCAAAAAGCCGAGAACGAAGGGGATAATAAAAATGTATCCCCACTTATTGTAATGACGCTCTAATGATTTATTCTTCCCCATATAACCCCAAGTATACGGTTTTTGGCCGCTGTTAATATCTTGAACAGGACTATTATATAGCACATACAGCAAATTCGACAACTTTATTTGACATAAAGCGTTTATACCAATAGAATTGTTTTCGGGAGCGCTAAAAAATAAGCGGGGATAATATGAGCGAGACTGTGGTAAGAACCAATAAGATCAGGAACCATGAGATTTTTCTCAAGGTCGTTGTTTACGCCATATCGATCACGCTGGTCTACATGACCATGAAGCCGCTTTGGGATCTCTTTATGCAGTTCCTCGGGCAAGGCGTTATACGGCAAAATGAGATAGTTAATATTAAGTTATCAAAGATCCTGCCTCAGAGATGGAAAGAGTTTGTCAGTTTCTTCTCATCCAGAACTGCCAAGGGTTTCCTTAATTCCGTAATCGTTACCGCAGCAAGTACGATACTTAATGTTTATTTCTCTGCGATGACTGCATTTGCCATTTCCGCATACAAGTGGAAGCTCAGAAAGATATTCAGCAATACCGTTCTCGCTCTCATGATGATCCCCAACGTCGTTGCATCGGCAGGCTTTATCCAGATGGTTTACAGGTTACACTTGAACAACAATCTCGCAATGCTGTTCCTTCCTGCCATCGCAACTCCGATATCGGTCGTCTTCATGAGACTTTATCTGGATTCCGTATTCTCAATGGATATCGTCTATTCCGCACGAATAGACGGAGCGGGTGAGATCAGGATATTCCACCAGATCGCGCTGCCGATCATGAAGCCCGCGATCGCTACGCAGGCAGTCTTCGCGATAGTCGCAAGCTGGAACGAGATGTTCCTTCCGATGGTTATCATAACGGAAGATGACCGGCGAACGCTCCCCGCCATGCTGGTGCTTAATTACGCCATGGGCGGAGACACTACGATCGAGGACCTCATATCGATCGTCCCGCTCGTCGTCTCATACATAATCCTGTCCAGGCACATCGTTGAGGACGTACAGCTGGGCAGCGTTAAGATGTAAAGCTTCGTTGTTAATCAAGAAATTTGCCGCGCCCGGGAGCAGTTCCCGGGCCTCGTTTTTTGGGGATCAGATCTCAATAATTCTTCTGTACAGACAGTGGAACTTATCGTAGTCCGTATCTTCATGGTAGTGACCGAAATACCAGGCGTCGTAACTGATGCCCTGCTCGGTTATCAGGCCTGATAAGAATGCGGTCAGCTTGTTGAGCTTCCTTGCGACGTCCATGCCGGTATAGTTATACGCATAGTCTTCCGGCGCACAGTGAGTGACGACGTAATTGACCTTAAAATCGTGTGCCTGAAGATTCCTGACCGCTTCATCATATTCCGCGTCTGACGGGAGCTCTCTGGCCCACCAGGAGACGCCTTCTTTGCGGTAGGCTTTGTCGGTCGACTGGGCGCCGCCCATTGTGAAGAATGTCCGTCCCCCGATCTCGAAAACCTGGCCGCGCATGAGATGTATGACCGTATCAGAGATGCGGTGGATCTTACCGCCGTGCCACTCCTCGACCGGATACTGATCGAGGGCGTCGTGGTTCTCGTGATTGCCGTCAACAAAAAGCGTCGTGAAGTTACGGCTCTCATAAGTCTTGATGATGTATCTGTCAGTTTTGTCCATTCCCCAGACGCCTCCGAAGTCGCCTGCGATGATGACATAGTCATCCTTGGCAAGCTTCTTCTGTTCGGGGAAACGCGATGTGTTGAGCTTATCCCAATCGACATCGCAATGTGTATCGCCTGTTATAAATATCAGTGACATAGTTATACAAAATAATAGTTCTGAAAACTCAGCAGCATTATTGCCAGAGCCACCACATGGACTGCGTTGATCACGATCGCGGCGATGGCAAAACCTTTGCCGCGCATAGGGGTTTTCGATGCCTTGGCAAGAGAACTTGAAGCTAGGATCAGTCCCACGACTGCAAGTATTATACCTGGCAGAAAGACCAGGTAAGACAGCATCTTGAAGAAGTCATCCTGCATGGCGAGCGGGCCCAGATAGATAGAATACATAAATACGAACGTGGCGTTTATATCATACGCTATGAATGCGAGGATGAAGCCTGCGATTCCGCCCTTTGCAAGAGGTGCTTTGCTCCCGGGCGCAGCAGGTTTGGACTCTTCTGCCAATGCAAATCTCTTAAGGAGATCTGCGAGTTCATCGGCAGCTGCGATCGATTCCTGAACCTGTTTTGAGGACAGCAGGAACGAAACTCTGGACGTAAACGTCGGGAATCTGAATCTTCTTTTCCCGTGGTAGAACTGGAGAAAAACATATCTGGTTCCGCCAAAAGGCGCCCGGGAATAAGCCGACCGCACATGACTTAACTCACTTGCATGGACCATCTGGAATTTGAACGGATTAAACGTTGAGGCAAGTGCGACTCTGCCTGTTGCTTCTTCGATGCACAGCATCGAATGCATGCTCCACGGACCGCTTGTCTCGAACGTTCTCGTCATGCCGAAGTTCAGCTTCCCGAGATTCTTCTCGAGAATGCGCCTGGCGATCGGATAAAAGATCAGGTTGGCAGTATCAAGATAAATGATCCAGCAGGCAAGGACGGCCAAAACCCGGAACAAACCACCCTTCATTCCGGTCAGCATGTCAGCGCCGTAACCGATCAGATATGCTGCTCCAACGAAGCACACTGTATAGACTATGAGTACTAACGGGTTGATCTTTCTCATTTTAAGGAATGATTTAGAAGAACGCTTCAATGTTCTCGATGTAATCTGTGCAGTTCTCTTTGCCGTTCATTCTGATCACGAAGTCGATCATGTCCTCTTCACTGAAGCACTCAGTTGCATTCATCGAGATGAAAATGAAGTGAGGATACAGGCTGTCAAAAAACTTCTCCGCGCGGAGCTTTTCGATCGCCTGAACAAAGCATTCATAGACTTCGTCCCTGGACATTGAAGCATAGCCGTCAGTCAGGAAATTTCTTGCTTCAGTAAGGAATTCGGGCTCACCGATTATGTACCATTCGTATTCGCAGAAACGGTAGTACCAGTCATCGTCGCAGGCATCTTCGAGATTCATCTTATGATGCTCTTCGGTATTCACATAGAAAGTAAAAGTATACTCACTGTCAGGAGTTGTTAAGTTGTCAGCTTCGAATGAGAGGATGTAGATGTCCTCATCACCATATTCCTTGAGCACTGCAGGAATACCTTCCTTCAAACCCTTTACCAAGAGATCTGTGAATTCGTCTTTATACATAACGCCCTCCCTGATTTTTTGATAGTTCAGATTATAACAGTTAAACCTATATCAGTCGTTCATATATTGCCTGATAGGATCGTCAGTCCACACCTGTGCTTCTATATACCGTTCAGGTCCAAATGAACCGTCGTTATTCCAGTCCTGAGGCAATCCGTATCTGGCTATGACATCCAGTATCTCTTCGTATGTATAGACCTTCCTGCGGTACTCTTTTCCGTCAGTAACGCGCGGACTGAATGTCGGCATGGAATCACCATAAGTAAATGATATCTTGCGCGTATCAAATTCTTCTATCGGGATCTTTATCTCACCCGGATCTTCGAACCATGTGGCAAGCCACGGACTGTGTTCCACAACGAGATAATGGGGTGAAGGAATATCCATTAAGATGCCTTTTGCCTGAGCTTCTTTTTTGACTGTCTTCTCGCAGTTCATGCGCTTGAAAATGTAGTCGTCATCACGCTTGGCAGTAAGGGAATCCGGGCGCGCTTGCTTTATTCTCTCAAGGACAGAAACAGCGCTGTCTTCTGACAGTGCAGTAAGGCTCTTAAACGGTCCTGAGCGTTTGTCAAAAAAGTGATAAAGGTACAAAGTTTTTCCTCTCTTAAAAATACAGTTGATAAGTTATAGAAATCAGCTTCTGCAAATGTCTGATTCTCATACCATATATGATATGAAAAATAGCACATGCTAAGACTTATTTCCGCGCTTTATATTGCCTTGATAAATATCAATTCCATCGGCTGCTCATAGCCCGGAATATCAATGGTGAAACCACTGCTTGTCTTGGACCTTCTTATCGAATTCAGTATCAGGCAGGTGTTTATCAAGCTGATACCAGAATGCTTTATCTTCTGTTGTGACGTATCTGATCTCCATATAATTCCCCACATTGTTCTTAACGCTTGTGCTTACTGAAATCTTATATTAAATACTTAAAAAATGGGCAAAAAAATATAAGGAATCGCGTTTCCTTATATTTTTTCGAATACTTTTCGCTGGAATAATATAAATTACTGT
Source organism: Saccharofermentans sp. (assembly GCA_024695565.1). The sequence continues at coordinate 9,935 of JAILHX010000056.1, forward strand.
GTTGATACCGGATTGTTCTTCCTGCTCGCGCACTCGGGACAATAGGTCATGGGCGTGATGGAGAAGAAAGATTCTTTTCTGTAACCGCACTTGGAGCAGATAAATACATACTTGGTGAAAACGCTGCCCATTGTGGTGCTGACGAGCCATGTGCCTTCGGAATCGTCGTCGTTTGCCTGCTGGGTAATCGTATCAAGAACATCGGGCTGCTCTGCGGGGGCTTCTGCAACTGTTTCTGCGGCTTTCTCTGCAACTTCTTCTGCCTCTTCAGCCTTTTCTTCAGGCTCTTCGGATTCTTCTTTGACATCGGATCTGTGGAAGAAGAACTCTTCTTGATTCCTGCCGAGAGGCGCTTCTTCGGATTCTGACAGTAAGCCAAATCCGTCTGAGGATCCTAAACCTAACTTAGGTCCTTCTGATTCTAACTTAAGGCCTCCGGAGTGTTCTGAACCTAACTTAAATCCTTCTGATAATAACCTAAATCCATCTGAGGGTTCTGATACTGACTTAATCTCTGCTGCAGGTTCTGATTTAATCTCTTCCTTGGGCTGAGAAACAATCTCAATTGTCTCTTCGTCAAACCATGTGCTGGGCTTGGGTTCTTCAAATGTGCACTTCGTGATATAGAAGGGACAGCCTTCGCAATCGTCCCTGTTGACACACATCCTGTAGATGCCACGTAATAACTGATCTGTCAGTTTCTCATTGTTTTCCTTGTCCATAGGATTACTCCTTACTACAAGATACAGATATCAATAATTGCGCTGAGAGACCCAAAACATCCGGCACAAGACACCGGAAAAATATCTGTCAGTGTAGTAATTATAGCACGCGAGAAAAGGCATGAAAATCTAAAGGCGTTTACACCACTGATATGAGACGATTTTAACAGTGTTACAAAAGAGCAAAGCCCCCTCATATTTGGAAAGATCTGAAGTGCTGAAGAGGGGGCCTTGCAAGAGTTGTTGGAAGTAAGGAACCGCTTGAGGGTTTGTGAAGCGGTACAGTGCTTTCCTATTATCTTCCATATGGTGATGCCCGGGTCCTGATTGACCTTGACTGTCACATCCTTTATGATTTTATCGACACAGTGTTGATTTAACAATACGCAGTTTATTTGCTTTCGTTGTGAAATCGACACATTTCGAAAATCTGTAGATAAATAACGAGGTGTTTTTGTGGCTGATTCAAGACGAACACAGATGACAAAGAAGCTGTTCAGGACCGCACTGGTCGAACTGATGCAGGAGAAACCTTATCACAAGATCACCATCAAAGAGATCTGCGACAGAGCCGATCTGAACCGCACGACATTCTATCTGCACTATGAAGACCAGAACCATCTCCTTAATGAGATCATTAACCAGATCGAAAAGAGCATGACGGAGTATATATCAGCCTCAAGCGGAGAAGCCGACAGGATCCAGCGCCTTACGAAATATCTGGAGTATGTTAAGGAGAACGTCGCGATCTACTGTCTGTTCATGAGGAGCGATGACGACGGAGGCGCGAGGACCAGGATAATTACGGATATCTTAAGTGAGATGAGATACGATCTCCCCCAGCTCGGAAGTCCCGAAGAGAGCGCATATGTTTACAGGTTTGTTATCGAAGGCACCATAAGCATGATCTTCCGCTGGATAGACAACGGATTTGACTTAAGCAACGAAGAACTCGCGAGGCTCATATTCAACCTCGGCGCATGCATAAAAGCGGAGATGGAAGCGCTCACTTAATTTTCGAGGACATGTGGATAACTAACTCATTCATGAGGCTTAGCAGATAACTGCCTCTTTCAAGTGGCCTTGCGGATAATTACCTCTGCCGTAAATCCGCCGCCTTCGCGGTTCCTGAGTTCAAGGCCGCCGCCCATTTTCTCCATGAAGAGCAACGCAAGATAAAGACCGAGACCGCTGCCGTCCTTGCCCGATCCGGATGCATCAGTGCCGCGGTAGAACTTGGTCGTCAACATGGCGAGCTCATCTTCAGGCACGCCCGGACCTCTGTCAGATAAGATAACGCGAATCGAATCTTTGTCAGATGAGAACTCAACTTCCAGAGGTGTTTCCGCATACTTAAATGAGTTGCTTGCGATGTTGTCTATGACCTGCTCGAGCCTTAATTTATCAACAAGAATGAGGCATTCGGGGATCTCTCCCTTCTGCTCGACGTTGCCGTAAAATCGCAGATCGTTTAGAATATCGCCGATTATGAGAGAGCTCTCTTCCCTGGGATTGACCTTCAGTTCATCCAAGTCATCCAATGTCGCGCGGAACATGTTGTCGATCAGCTGCTCAACGGATGATGCCTTCGACTTTATGACCGCAACCTTATCCCGGACGTCGGGATCCTTGTGCTTTAATTCCATTACTTCGCATGTGGCCTTGATCGTTGCGACAGGAGACTTGATGTCGTGTGAGATCTCTGCGACAAGTTCCTGCTTGCTCCTGTTGGCCGCTGCCTCGCGCTCTGAAGAGAGCTTAAGTTCTTCTCTCATGCGGTCGAATGACTCGGTAAACGCCCCGAAGTAGTTGTGTCTGTCTATGTTGAGCGGCAGATCGAGATTGCCCTTCGATACGCTCGAAGCAAAGTTTGAGAGCTTATGAAAGGGTCTCATGTAGAAGTACCAGACAACGAAGAGCAGGATCATGCCGATAACATAAGTTACGGTGAGCAATACCAGGAGAATGATCTTCTCATTTCTTATAGAAGCTTCATGCTCGTCAGATCTGCAGTCGAATGCGATCTTGCCGGCTACTGCTCCGTCTGCCATATAGTCGAAGACTGAATATCCTTCCCTTATGAAGTAATTGTTTATGGAAACATATTCTTTGTCTGAGACCAGAATGATATCGCAGTTATATTCGAATTCAAGTTTCTCGATGTCTGCACCATCTAAGAGCTTATTCTCGATCTCATCGCGCATGGTATTGAGCTCGAGCATGTCGATCTGCTGCGGGGTCTGATTGTCGATCTTAAACCACAGCAGAAGACCGCTTATCAGGACGGCCAGTGTAAAGAGAATTGCGATTATCCTGATCTTCATTGATCAGTCTCCAAGATATAGCCTGTGCCCCAGATGGTCTTTATGTACTTCGGTTCGTTGGGATCTGATTCGATCTTCTCGCGAAGGCGCCTGATGTGGACGTTGAGCGTGCTGTCGGTATAGAATGCGTCTCCCCATACTTCTACGAAGAGCTGTTCCTTGGGAACGATGGTGTTCTTGTGCGCATAAAGGCAAGAAAGGAGCGCGAACTCTTTGGACTTAAGAGATACCGTCCTGCCATCGACCGTGCAGCTCATGGTTGCAGGATCGATCGTGAAGTTCTCGGTCGGCGCAGGAGCTGCGGTATTACTGAGCTGCTTTACTGCTTCTAACCTTTTTAACTGGACCTTTACCTTGGCGAGCAAGACGCTTAACGGATACGGTTTCTTAAGGTAATCATCGCCTCCGATATTAAGGGCGACGAGAACGTCGTCATCGCTCTGGCGCGCGGAGATGAAGAGGATCGGTGCATCGTATTTTTCTCTTAAAGTCTTGCAGAGATTAAATCCGCTCTCGTTGCCCAGGTTGATGTCGAGCAGGAATATATCAGCGGTATTCTCTTTTAAAAATGCGAGGCATTCATCAGAAGAAAAGCATACTGCGCAGGACACTCCGAACATCTCGAAGTATTCCTGGGTCATGCGTGAGAGATCTTCTTCATCGTCAATTATCAGGCAGTTGTAATTCATAATCCGAGTATAGCACAAGATATTTGGGGCGCATGGTTTTCGGGCACCATGTAAGAAACATTTAAGGATTGAACAAGAGTTAGGTAAAGTACTATTGCCTCGTGAGATTTAGAATTGCAGTGTAAGAATTTGAGCAAACCAAACGAAAGGGAAAGATTAAAATGGCACCTACAATTCTTAAAGCTACAGACCTGTGCAAGACATTCTCCAATGAGAGCGTTCAGCAGCACGTATTAAAGAATCTCAATCTTGAGATCAGGGAGGGCGACTTCACGGTAATAATGGGAGACTCCGGCGCCGGCAAGAGCACGCTCCTCTATTCGCTCTCCGGCATGGACCGTCCGAGCCTCGGAGCTGTTCAATACGGTGATGAAGACATTTCCAAATACAACAACGACAAGCTCGCAGTATTCAGAAGAAAGCACTGCGGATTCGTATTCCAGCAGAACTACCTTAACGACACCATGAGTGTATTGGATAATATCATTGTCAGCGGGCTTCTCAAGAGACGCGACCGCAAGGCAATTGCAGCCCGCGCTAAAGAACTACTTAAGCAGGTCGGTCTTGACGAGAACTGCTACAACAAGTTCCCAAACCAGTTATCCGGCGGTGAGCAGCAGAGAGTCGCGCTCGTAAGATCGGTCATCAATGAACCCGAGATCCTCTTTGCGGATGAGCCGACGGGCGCACTTAACTCACAGAACACTGAAGCGGTGTTGGACGTCCTAACCGAGATGAACCGTAAGGGCCAGAGCATCGTCATGGTAACCCACACGGTCACTGCAGCCGAGCGCGGCAACAGGATCCTCTACTTAAGGGACGGCGTGATCTGCGACGAGATCGGGATCACTCCTTATAACGGTCCTGACAAGGACCGCCACACCGCACTTCGTAAATTCCTTGCTGATATGGGGTGGTAAAAAATGTATTCTCTTTTCTTCATTGCGAAAAATAACATCAAGAAGCACAAAGGCGAAGTAGCGATACTATTCGCGCTTATCTTCCTGGCGGCATTGCTGATGTTCTCGAGCCTCTCGCTCATGTTATCCGAGGCCGAGATAATCAATGAGTGCGACAGAAAGTATCATGTGTCGGACATCCTTGTTTTCACGACCAAGACAGACATAGATGGATTGGAAGAGATCATCAAGACCGTCGATAACACCGCTGAATATGAAGTTATTCCGATGGTCGCATCGGCAGCCGACTATTACTACGGAGATATAGCTGCTGAGGATGCAACTTCATTTACTTTCTATTTCCATGATTCAACATATTATCCGCATCTCAATTCATTCCCGGAAGAATTCAAAGACTTGGATGATGACGAGATCGTTCTGCCCTATTTCCAGTCAAATCAGGTAAAGGTCGGAGATATCGTGCACATAAAAACAGGCGGCAAGAATTACGATTTCAGAGTAGCGGGCTACGTTGAAAATCTGTATTTTGCAACCACTCTGAACATAAGCGGAACATATGCGCTCGTAAGCCATGATGTTTTCGAAGAGATCTCAGCAAATACAGATCAGGAAAGCAGATTAGCAGCCGGACAGATCTTGATAAGTGAGGGCACTGACATTAACGAATACGATCTGGCATTGAAGAAGGCATTTCCTGAAGATATGACAAAGACAACGGTCACAAGAGATATCATAAACCTCTCAACTGCTGCAATGTCTGAAATGGCAAGTACGATCGTAATGATGTTCACGCTCCTGCTTATAGGAATGTCGGTCATCATCATGCACTTCTCGATCAAGAATTTTATCGAGCTCAACATCCAGAACATCGGACTTCTTCAGGCAACTGGTTACACGGCAAAAGAACTCCGCCTCGCGTGCATCACAGAACAGATTCTTATCAGCTTCGCAGCAACTACACTTGCTATCATCGCAGGCATATTTATCAGCAGACCGTTAAGCAATCTGTCCGGCATGCTGATGGGCCTTACAGGATTTGAAGGAGTGTGCATCCCTGCGCTCATCACGACAGCCATCGCAGTTCCTCTCATGGTACTCGCAGGCTCTGTCATAGCAACGAGATCTTATAAAAAGCTGACGGTATTGGAATCATTAAGAAGCGGCATCACTTCACACAACTTCAAGAAGAACCACTTTCCTCTCGAGAAGAGCCACCTGCCCTTAAGTCTCGCGCTGGCCGGCAAACACAACTTCGGTTCACTGAAGAAGAGCATCTTCGTCGTGCTGATCGTTGCGTTCCTGACAAGCTCAACATGCATGGGATTCAGTCTCTTCCAGAACTGGGCGCTCGACAATACTGCTCTGCTTAAGATCGTTGGTGTAGAATTCTCAGACATCATGGTCGGTGCACTCGGCGACGAAGACTTCCTCGAAGACATGAAAAGTAACAGCAACGTTAAGAGTGTAAACACCTGGACAACACTGCAGTCCATGGAAGTTACGTATATGGACCATTCAACTAATTTGGGTATTGATGTTTACCGCGACGTAAGCGCACTGACGATGAATTCCCTTTTGGAAGGCCACTATCCTGCTAACGGGAATGAGATCATCCTGTCGACCATTGAGTCAGAGAACCTTCATGCATCCGTAGGCGATATCATTAATGTTAAATCGATGGTTGATTCAAGCTACGTTACGTTTACCGTCTGCGGAATCGACCAGAAGATCAACAACATGGGCAAAAAGGCGATAGTTAATGAAGAAGGCGCAAAGAGGATCAATCCGGACTTTATCTTCTACAATGCTCTCGTTTACCTTAACGAGTCTGACAATGCAAAAGAACTGAAGGATAAATGGCAGGAAGAATATCCGGATTACCAGTTCATCCTGGGCGATGACCTCTTCGGTTCATCTATCGATATGTTCTCCAAGGCGATGGAAGGCATCTGCGCGATTTTCGTCGCAACAACATGCTTCGTCGTTATCCTCACCCAGCTCCTGCTTACACGTGCGCAGGTCATCCGCGAGAGGACCGATCTCGGCGTATCAAAGGCATTAGGATATACATCCAGAGAACTCATCGGAAGAACGCTCATGACGAATATCCCGACCATCGTGATCGGAATCTTTCTCGGAATCTTAATGCACTACACTCTGATAAGCCAACTGATCCTCTACACGGTATCTGCAGTCGGTATCAAGCAGAACGACTTCTC